>JAYRWF010000267.1:0-2518 GCA_041918195.1 Anaerolineales bacterium | reverse complement strand
GCTGGTTCAGATAACTTTAACGCTGGTGCCGTTGCCGCGCCGTTCCCAATCAGCGGGGCTTTCGATTTTCTGGTCGTATGCCGGAGTGGTCCAGCGGAACAACCAACGGGCATCTTCATTACGCATGTTAATACAACCATGGCTCATTTGCAGGCCAAAGTTGTTGTGCCAATAGGTGCCGTGGAAAGCATAGCCACCTGGGCTTTTAAAGAACATCGTCCACGGGACGCCAGGCAGGCTGAAGCCGCCGTTTTCTTCGGCGTCGGGATTGCCAGTAATGCTGCCCATGTGCTTGGATGGCTGCTTGGCATAAATCCGGAAATCGCCCTTGGGGGTGGCGGTGGGCAGTTCACCGGCTGCCAGGCGCCCGTTAGGGATGCCAGAAGAGATTTTCGTCTCGAGGACCAGGCGGTCGTTTTCATAGGCGCGCAGGGTTTGCTCGGCCAGGGAGACCTCGATCCGTTTCTTTTCGGCGGGAATTTCTGGGGAGAGGGGGGCAATTTCCTGGGCTGAGATCGGGCGCAAGTGCCGGGCGGGAGCATAATACTTCTCACCTTTGCTCAATTCGCTGGTAATCTGGTACCAGGCTTCGCCATCTGGGCCTTCCTGGACACCGGTGATCCAGTGGGTCGTGTCATAGTACAGGCGAGAACCGCGCCAGGGATACCAGCCTTCGCGCTCCGTGAACTGGTAGGCAATTGTGTAGGGCACGGTGATCTCAGCCAATTGCCCGGCTTCGCTGACAGCCAGCAGTGGTTCGTTCAGGCGGATTTTGACCATTTGCAGATGGGCGCTGTGGATATAGCCACCCCAGACCCGATACCATAGCTTATTAAAAAATTCGGGGGCATCTGGGGGAATGACTTCGTCGTAAACCTGGACCAACTGGTCACGGAATCGGTTGCCGATGATCTGGGATTCGTCGTTCGGTTTGGCGCGCAGATCAATCTGCTTGATGGCCACACGCGCCAGGTTGCCCTGGTCCTGTTCTTCAGAATAGGGAAAGGGTGTAGTAATCCCTGGCCCAGCTGCCAGGCTGCCCAGAGAAAGCCCGCCAATGGCCAGGCCGCCAAGTTTTAAGAAGTCGCGCCGCGAAAGATGTTTTAGCATAATCGGACTAATTTTACCGGATAAACGGCTAGCTTTGAGATGAAAAACTGATTAAGGAGCTGGCGTCGAATCCGGTGTTGCACTGGGCAGCGGGGTACGGGTCGGGAGTGGGGTTGCGGTAGGGGTCGGGGTCAGGGTAGGGGTCGGCGTTGGGGGGGCGCACCATAACTCTTGCTCGGTGCAAAAATTGTCGACTGCCTGGCGGATATCCTGCCCAAACAAGGCGCTGATGCTGGAAACGATCATCAGCAGCAAAACTGCAACCAGAATAATTTCGAGCCAGGGGAGTTTTTTCATCTCTAGAAAATAGGCTGCCTGCCGCTCGAGAGCGGCAGGCAGCCTATGGGTGATTTACTACTTATCTTCGGCAAACGAGCTGCCGGGTTTGTGCTTGAGGGCTGCCTGAGCAGCGGCCAAACGAGCAACCGGGACACGGAACGGAGAGCAGCTGACGTAGTTGTTGCCAACCAGGTGGCAGAACTCGATCGAAGCCGGGTCGCCGCCGTGCTCGCCGCAGATGCCAACTTCCAAGTTGGGGCGGGTCTTGCGGCCTTCTTCTACTGCGATGTGCATCAGACGGCCAACGCCCTCACGATCCAGGGTCTGGAATGGATTCTTGGGCAAGATGCCTTCTTCCACGTACTTGATCAGGAAGTTACGCTCGGCGTCGTCACGGCTGTAGCCAAAGGTCATCTGGGTCAGATCGTTGGTGCCGAAGGAGAAGAACTCGGCCAACTTGGCGATCTCGCCAGCAGTAACGGCTGCACGCGGGATTTCGATCATGGTGCCAAATTTGTACTCGAAGTGGACACCTTTCTCTTCCATGACAGCCTTGGCAATGCGGACCAGGCGAGGTTGAATCCATTCCAGCTCTTTGATGGTGCCGGTCAATGGGATCATCACCTCAGGCTTGACCACGATGCCCTTTAAGGCTTCATCAGCCGCAGCTTCAAAGATGGCGCGTACCTGCATTTCGACGATCTCGGGCATGTAAATGCTCAAGCGTACGCCACGCAGACCCAGCATCGGGTTGCTTTCGTGCAAACCGCGGATCGAGGCAAGCAGTTTTTCCTTCTCAGCCAGGCCCTTCGTTTCGCCCTTGACGCGCATCTCGATTACTTCTTCGAGCAGCTTCTCTTCGTCAGGCATGAACTCATGCAGCGGCGGGTCGATCAAGCGGATGATGACCGGCAGGCCATCCATGGCGTTGAACAGGCCGGCAAAGTCCGCCCGCTGGTAGGGCAGAAGTTTGTCCAGGGCAGCCGTGCGGCCGGCCGAGGTGGTGGCCAGGATCATATCCTGAACAATTGGCAGGCGCTCAGGCTCGAAGAACATGTGCTCGGTGCGGCATAAGCCGATACCTTTGGCGCCGTAAGAGCGGGCGCGCTGGGCATCCTTCGGGTAGTCG
>JAYRWF010000266.1:0-2686 GCA_041918195.1 Anaerolineales bacterium | reverse complement strand
TTACGATCAGCCAGCAAGCGCTTGACATAGCGAATGGTATATCCGCTGTCAACAATGTCATCAATCAAGATCACATCCCAGCCCTGGATGTTGGTTTTGTGGTCCGAATCGATTCGCACAAAGCCGGTCGTTTCCGCACCGGTATATGACGAGATCGACATGAAGTCCAATGTCAGCGGCAGGTGGATTTTTCGCATCAAATCGGTGATGAACACCACGCTGCCTCGCAGCAGCCCTAGCAGGAGCAGCTTGTCCGAATCCGCATAATCGTGCGTGATTTGCTCGCCGAGTGTTTTTACTCGAGCTTCGATGTCCGCCTGGGAGATCAGCACCTGGCCGATGAAAGGGTAGGGAAATTTGATTGGGTCTGACATGGGAATACCCTGGTTTCTTTTTGATTTACTTATTGGTTTTCAATGATTTTCGGACGGGCGCCCAGGCCGGGGCGGTCAGGTAGGACCAGCCGCGCGCCCTGGTAGCTTAGCCCTTCGAAGGGGTCGTTTTTGATCAGCAGTGGGCCGTCCAGATCGGCGTAGTCACACAACGCCGCCAGGTGGGCTGCCGCGGTCACGCCCAGGCTGCTCTCCACCATACAGCCGAGCATGATTTGCATATCCAACGCCCGGGCGGTATGGATCGCTCGCAACGCTTCGCGGATGCCGGTGGTTTTCATCAGCTTAATAATCACGCCGTCCACCGCACCGGCATGGGCCGCCACATCGTGAGAGTTAATGATATTTTCATCGGCGAAGATCGGCGCGCCTAGCTTTTGAGCTCGCAGCCAGCGCAGACCTTCGATATCACCGACCGGCAGGGGCTGTTCGACAAACTCCAGGTCGTATTCTGCCAGGCGTGGGATCAGCCGGGCAGCCTGCTCACGCGTCCAGCCGGCGTTGGCGTCCACCCGCAGCCGGGCGTTCGTAGCGTACCGGATGGCGGACACGATTGCTTCATCATCTGGGCTGCCAAGCTTGATTTTGATGATCGGCATACCCGATTGGCGGGCTCGCTCGGCCATCGCCTGTGGTTCGTCCATCGCCACTGTATAAGAGGTCAAGGGCATGCGTTCGGGATCCAACCCAAGCAGGCGGTAAACCGGCAGGTTCAGGCGTTGGCCAAGCAGGTCGTGCAGGGCCAGGTCGAGTGCGGCTCGTGCAGCCCGTGAGCCTTCTGGAAGCTGACTAAGAAAGGCTTCGATCCGGAAGGGATCCTCAAAGCGTCGAGGGTCGGCTGGGGTCCCCTCCAGGCTGGCCAGGTAGGCGATGATCCCGGCCTGCGACTCGCCGTGGTGGGGGACCCCAGCGGCTTCACCCCAGCCGATGTATTCACCATCACTCAAGCAGGCAGCGACATTGAATCGCTGGTCGCTGGCGCTGTGAGCGATGCGAAACGTAGTGCGTAAATCCAGGGTGATTGGCTTCCAGGTCAGCTTCATAGAAATCTTCCTATCCCGGCCAGGCTTTCCACCAGCGCGGCCCGATAGATCGGGCTGAGCGGGTTCAGGCTGTTATATGCCACGCTCCAGGTCGCCCCGTTGGCATGGATGATCTCGCTACCGCCAAGTGAAATGGCAACGTGAGTGATGCTGGCATACCGAGGGCTGAATGGATCATGGCGCCCGAAAAAGAGTAAATCGCCAGGCCGGGGTTCGCCTTCCACCGGGAGCGCCGCCCGGAACTGCTGGTCGGCATCGCGCGGGATCAGGCAGCCCAGGAAAGCATGGAAAGCCTGCGCCAGGCCTGAACAATCATAGCCGAATGGCGTCCGGCCGCCCCACAGGTACGGTACGCCAATAAAACGCCGAATTGCTTGCAGGGCAATCTCGATTCCGACCGGTGTAGGCTGTGGGCATTCCGAATTGGGCAGCACGCCAACGCGCGGCGCTTTCCATCGCTCCCCGCCGGGCAGGCGCAGCAGGACTTCGGCTTCCTGCCATTCTTCCACGAATAGCCGTGCGCCAAACGGCAGCTTGCCAGCCAGCCCCCCATCCATATTGAAAACCGGCAGCAGCTCGGCCTGAACGCAGGCGTTACGCGCCGTCTGGTAATCCACCAGGGTGCTTTCTGTGCAACACTCCAGCGCTGGGATCTGAATCCAACCCAGGTAGCCATCTTGGATGTGCTGCACCCAGGCCCATTCGCCGCGAGTTTCCAAGACCTGGACAGCCTCGCCGAATAAAGCCTGGCTGACCCGCTCGGCCCGGTTGCTCGGGCTACGGCGCAAGTCAGTCACCCCTCGCCGGATCAGCGCCCACTCCACCGTTCGACGCAGCACCTGCAGGCGCTCGCTGGCCAGTGGAAGTCCTAGTGCTTGTAAGCGCTCCATCGTCGCGTTGCGCTGTTCTTCTTCCAGCACTTGCCCGCTCAGTGTGGCTTCAACTCGCTCTGTCGTAGAGAGTTGTATTCGTGGCTGGAAGACTGTCTGGCGATCGTCGGGGTAGCGCTCCCGCTTCAACTGATCCAGGCATTCATTCCAGTCGTCACCGCGCCGTTCAAGAAAGTCTTCCACCCGCTCGATCCACTCGAACAGGATCTCATCGTGGACATTATGGCCGATTTTCTCAGGAAGCCATAGCTCGGCCTGCGGCAGGTAGCGGGCGATGAATTGGGCGTGCCCGGCTGGGGCATTCACCCGATCCTGCTCGCCCTGGATCACCAGCGCGGGTCGCTCAACTGCGGCCAGATCA
>JAYRWF010000265.1:0-4000 GCA_041918195.1 Anaerolineales bacterium | reverse complement strand
GCAGCCCTCGATCTGGTCATGGAAGCGATCGAGGAGCGTGGTCCCCTGGGCAACCGGGATTTCGCTGGCTCACGGCGGGTGAATAGTTACCGGGGCAGAAAAGATACCGGTGTGGCTTTGTTTCATTGGTGGTTGGTAGGCGAATTAATGATCAGTAACCGGCAAGGATTTGAGCGTTTATACGACCTGCGCCGGCGGGTTGCTCCAGCAGAGTGGGATTACGTTGCGCCTGTTAATCAAGCTGAGGCCTTCTTCGCTCGAAAATCACTCGCTTTTTTAGGGATGCAGCGCCAGCGCCCCTGGATTACCACAGTCAGCGATTATATCCAACGCAAGATATCGCTTCCCGAAGGTAAGGCCTGGTTAGATCGCCTGGTTGACCAAGGACAGGTGATCCGGCTTGGCGTCGAAGGCTCCAAAGAAACCTGGTACACGCTCGCAGAAAACCTGGTGCTATTAGAAAGCCTAGAACAAGGCCGCATACCATCAGGCTGGCAACCTTCAGGGCCAGAAACCAGCGACGAGGTAACTTTCCTGGCTCCCCTGGAAATTGTCAGCGCCCGCGGCCGTTCGAAGGCCTTGTTTGACTTTGAGTATGTCTGGGAAGTCTATAAACCTGCCGCCCAGCGCCGTTGGGGTTATTATGTCTTGCCGATTCTCTACGCTGACCAACTGGTCGGCCGCCTGGACCCGCGCTTGGAGCGAAAAACTAGTACCTTGTTCATCCAAGGCTTTTGGTTGGAAGATCCAACCTGGATCGATGATCTTCATTTTGGCCAGGCCCTTGCAGCAGGGATGAAACGTTTCCTCCGGTTTCTAGGTGTTGAAAAGATTGATTTCTCCTCTGTCGAGCCATCCAGCTTGCAAGCCTGGCTGGTCCAGCTCCACTGCTAGTTGCTTGATTTTTCCGGCCATTTCAGTTCCAATATCGGAATTGCTCTCCAGCCCTTTTTGACCCATTGTGCGAAGCACCAGGCGAATATCTTGTTCGAGGTCTTCAACCGCCCAGGCGGCTTTTCGGTAAGCCCAAACTCGATCGCTCGGAGCGCCCTCCAGCTCCAGCGAATAGACTGTTTCCGCAAGTTGTTCAACGATTTTGCGATTCAAACCATGCTTGTCGCCCGGGATGATTGGCCTGGGCTGCCGGTCACGAATACCTGAGTCCTCACATAGCTCTCGAACCAGGCGGGCGACCGATTTCCAATCATAAGCTGCCGGCGCGTAGGCGGAAGCCGGGTATAGCCGCTGATAATAGACCAACAGATCCGGGAACCGTTCTTCCAGCACAGAGAAAAAGAAGGCACGTTGTTGGTCGGCCAGGGTCAGGCTGCTGGCCAGCACAAACTGGCCGCCGTTGTCAGCAACTTGCTTGACCAGCGGGAGCAAGTTCTCTCGCTGATCGCATAAGCCTGGCAGCAAGGGCATGGCGCATACTCCAGTTGGGATTCCAGCTGCTGCCAGTTTCTCCATAGCTTTAAGGCGCTTTGCGGCTGGCGGCGCTAGGTGTTCTAGATCGGTGACACGTTCGTAATTTGGCGCACCTGGCACGCTGATCATGCTGAAAGCCACGACTGCGCGGGCTTTCTGATGAATTGCCTGGATTAAATCTAGGTCGCGCAAGACCAGCGGGGAGCGTTCCAGGATGAAAACCGGAAAACCCAGTTCGTAGCAGACCTCGAGCATTTTCCTGGAGAGCTGAAATTTCCGCTCGGCGGGTTGGTAGTCACCGGTAAAAACCAGGTCAACGGGTACGCGCTGCAGATCTTTCCGGAGCAGCTCGGCGGTGTTGATTTTTGCCTTGATCCGGTAGGAAAAATCGTGAGGATCATCGTAGGGAGAATATTTCCGCTCTCTGCAATAACAAAATTCGCAGCCATGCTGGCATCCAATATATGGGTAAGCGCTATAGCGAGTCCAGAACCAGTGATCGGCGCGTTGGCTTTTGTTCAATATATTTTTTGGCCGGTAGGGAACAAATTCTGCGCGACGGAGCATATATTAATTGTATACCGAATTATACAAGTATGATTGAAGGGTTTCTTTTTTTAGAAATATTTGCTAAACTACATAAGCAAGTGAACTCGCATAGGATGAGAAAGGAAGGTATGCGATGGAGACCAATAACAAACGATCGGCTCTGGTGTTTGGCGCGTTGCTGATAACGATCGGAGCGCTGCTACTGGCCGGTCAATTTTTTGATTTTTTGAATTGGGGCAGTTTCTGGCCCTTAATAAACGTTGGGGTCGGACTTTTATTCTTTGTTGGCATGTTCTTAGGTGGGAAGGCTACTGGTCCCCTGGCGATTCCAGGAGCAATTTTTATCACGGTGGGCCTGGTTCTTTTCTTCCAGAACTTCACCGGCGCCTGGGAAACCTGGTCGTATGCCTGGGGTCTGATTGTCGCAGCAGTGGGGATCGGGTTGTACATTTATGGTGTCTGGAGCGATCAACCGGGTTCGAAGGAGGCTGGCTGGGCAGTAATCCGTACTGGCCTGACATTGTTTCTGGTTTTCGGCTTAATATTCGAGCTGGTGTTTTCAATCTTTCATATATCGAGCCGACCAGTCACCTTATTCTTCCCCCTGGCTTTAGTGCTGGTGGGTATACTCCTGTTCGTTCTGCGCGTTTTTCGCATGGCAACCGCATCCAACAAGCTCAGCCACGACGACCGCGATCTTTTCTGGCCGGTGATCTTTATCGGGGTAGGCCTGATTTGGGTGCTCGTCTTCATCGGCCGTGTACCCTCCAGCCAGGCGCTCGGTTTGTTAAACCTTTGGCCAGCGCTCCTTATTGTGATCGGACTGGATCTGTTAACCGGTCGGCGCTATCCGTGGGTAGGCGCTTTACTGGGCGTTTTGGTAGTTGTCGGGCTGTTTTTTGCGCTTTTCAGGGCAGATTCGCTCGGGTTGACGAACCGGTTGCCGTTTGGATCCTTGATTAAATCTGCCGATCAATATCCTGGTGAAACCGTCACGGTCAACGGCTCCGGAATCCTGGCAACCGAGAACCGCCCGGTTTCCGGCTTTGACCGGCTGCGACTGACTGGTATTGGTGAGGTCGAGATCACCCAGGGTGCATCGGAAAGCATGGAGATCGAAACGGATGATAACATCTTGCCTTATATCACCTCGGAAGTGCGCGGCAGTGAGCTGGTAATCGGATTAAAACCAGGCACTCGCTTGGGTTCGGTCCAGCAGCTTCGCTTCCGGGTAATGGTCAAAGATTTGGAAAAAATTATCATCGCCGGAGCAGGTAAGGTTTCGGTCGCTAACCTTACAACCGATCGCCTGGAGGTAGAGAGCCCTGGAGCGGGCGGTTTGAAGATAAACGGGCTGGAGGTGGACCGTCTGTTTGTCGATTTAAGCGGCGCAGGCAGCATCGAGACCAGCGGGACTGTCCAGGCTTTGGATGTTAAAATCACCGGTGCTGGAAGCTATCAAGGTGCTGATTTACGCTCCCAAGATGCGAACGTCAGCATCACTGGCCTAGGAAGCGCCACACTCTGGGTGACAGATAATCTCGATGTGGATATTTCTGGCGCGGGCTCAGTTAATTATTATGGTGACCCAAAGGTCGATCGAGTGATTAAAGGCCTGGGTAGCTTGAATAACCTGGGACAGAAGTAGGGACCTGCGCTATTCCTGATCTGTCTATGGCCTTTGCTTGCACCGTCTGTCTATGACAATTGTCGGCATCGATTTTGGTACCACCAATACCGGTGCGGCCATCCTGGACGGCCAACGCATCCAACTCATCGCACTTGACCCGGTTGCACCGAATCCAGAAATCTGCCGGTCGGCAATCTACATGACTCGCACAGGGGATTACTTCCTGGGCAGCGGTGCGATCAATTCCTATTTTGAACAAAATATCGGCCGGCCTACCCGCTTCCGCAAGATCTGGATTGGGGAAATCATCCAGATCTTTGCGGAGTTGCCGGTCTTTTACCGCGATGTATATGTGTATGAAGACGAATTCTCGCCGGGTCGCCTGTTCACATC
>JAYRWF010000264.1:0-5962 GCA_041918195.1 Anaerolineales bacterium | reverse complement strand
GGGCCATGGCCTGGTATATAACATAGGCGATTCCGATCCGCCCAACAGGGTCCTGAGCACCACGGCGCCTTTTTTTGCCCTGCTCCTGGGGGCAGGATTACTGGCCTGGTCGGATCTCCCCCGCCTGGCCAATTGCATCGGCGCCCTTAGCCTGGCTTTCGGCGGCTTATTTCTTTGGAGCCTGGCCCAAACCTGGCGGTTTCCGATCGCTGGCTGGGCTGGGCTGGTTTTTTATCCATCCTCCCCGGTAATTGTCGGAACCCTGGGCTCAGAGACCCCGCTCGCACTGGCTCTCTGCCTGGGGTCTTTCGCTTTTTATTCCCAGAAGCGCTATGGGCTGGCTGCGCTAATGGCCGGCCTGGCAGTGCTGACCCGCTGGGATTGCCTCTTGGTTCCAGCCCTGCTCGGGTTAGATTTCTTGCTCCGCTACAGGCTGACCGCTCCGCAGGAAAAACCAACCCTTCGCCGGGCTGGATCGGGTGCTATCCTGATCTTCCTTGGTTTCCTCCTGCCGTGGTTGATCTTCCTGATCCTTACCTTCGGGTCGCCGGTCCCGGACACCTTGTTTGTTAAACAACAACAGGCGCTCCTCAACTTAAGCCAGCGCTTTGCCCCTGGCTTTTTGAGTCTCTTCGAGCCCTATTTTCAGCAGGCTTATTTTTGGCTGTTAAGTGCCCTTGGGCTGCTGGGGTTCGTTGGGATCCTCAAGGACCTGCGTAGAGAGGCGATTCCTGCCTTCAGAGCTTTTTTCTTCTGGCCAGCAGGATACTTCCTGGCCTATAGCTTGCTAGGGGTAAGCCGGTACTTCTGGTATTATGCTCCCTTGCTACCCGGCTGTGTAATGTTGGCAGGTCTGGGAATCACCGTGCTCGCTGACCAGGCAAAGAAGAGCTTCTCAAACCGGGCAAACACCTTTCAGAAAGTCCTACCGGCAGTCTTGATTTTCAGCCTGCTCATTGGACAGGTTATCCACCTTAACCAGGTCCGCGCCAGGCCCGATCCACGCATGAAAGCCTACCAGGAGGCCGGAGAATGGCTGGCGGCCCATAGCCCCCCGGATGCCCAGGTTGGTGCGCTCGAGGTCGGCGCGCTCGGCTACTACTCCCAGCGAGCCGTGCTTGATTTCGCCGGTTTGATCCAACCCGACATTGCCCGCCAATTCCAACCCGGCGGCAGTTACGCCGATTCGGCCAGTTGGGCTATCCAGCAATACCGGCCGGATTACCTGGTTTTGCCCGGCGGTTTTTTCCCCGATTTAGAAAACGGCTCCTTTCAAGTCTGTCAAGCTGGCGAAAAGTTAACCCTGGTACACTCAATTAAGAGTAAATCAGACCAATTTAGCTACGATATAAAACTCTATGCCTGTGGTAAAATCCCTCAGCCAGTATGATCTTCACCTCCACTGCCATTCCAGACGTCATCCAGATTGACTTACGCGCCTTCAAAGACGAGCGCGGCTTTTTCCTGGAAAGCTACCGGGCAGACAAGTTCTCAGCTGCCGGGATCGGCCCGTATTTTGTCCAGGACAACCACTCAGGCTCAAAAGGCGGCATCCTGCGCGGCTTGCATTATCAAATCCGCCACTCCCAGGGGAAGCTGGTGCGGGTGATTGCCGGGGAAATTTTTGACGTGGCTGTCGATATTCGAAAAAGCTCCCCCACCTTTGGCAAAGGGATCGGCCTCAACTTATCGGCTGAAAATAACCAGCAGCTCTGGATCCCGCCCGGTTTGGCGCATGGTTTTTACGTCCTCAGCAACTGGGCCGAGGTCATGTATAAAACGACCGACTACTATGCCCCTGAGTGGGAACGAACCCTGTTATGGAATGACCCTGAAATTGGGATCGATTGGCCGCTGATAGCTGGACAGGCTCCGTTGTTGTCCACCAAAGACCGCCTGGGTACCCCTCTTCTAAACGCAGAATTGTTTGATTAAGTGGGTGAAAATCGGAGCGCCATGAAAAATATCCTGGTCACCGGCGGAGCCGGTTTCATTGGTTCGAACTTTATCCACTTCCTGTTGCAAACAGAACCCGATATTCAGGTCATCAACCTGGACAGCCTGACCTATGCCGGTAGCCCAGAAAACCTGAATGACCTGCCCGATCCCAACCGCCACCAGCTTGTCCAGGGTGATATTTGCGACCGGGCCCTGGTCAATCGCCTGCTCCACCAGTATCAGATCGGTACGATCGTGCACTTTGCCGCCGAAACCCATGTCGATCGCTCGATTGTCAACCCCGAACCCTTTATCCGCACCAACGTAGTGGGCACCTTCAACTTGTTGGAAGCCGCCCGCCAGTACTGGATCAACGAACAAGGTCTTGACCTGGCTGGCTGTCGGTTTCACCACATTTCCACCGATGAAGTCTTCGGTTCGCTCGGGCGAGATGAACCAGCCTGGACCGAAGCCACGCCCTACGCGCCGAACTCGCCTTATGCAGCCAGCAAAGCCGCCAGCGACCACCTGGTGCGTTCCTACGGCCACACCTTTGGAATGCCGGTCAGCATCACCAATTGCTCGAATAATTATGGCCCGCGCCAGTTTCCTGAAAAACTGATCCCCTTGATGATCGCCAATGCCACCCACGGGCGCCCGTTGCCCATCTATGGCGACGGCCTGCAAATCCGCGACTGGCTGTATGTTGAAGATCACTGTGATGCCATTTGGAGCGTCATCACCAAAGGCCGACCCGGGGAAACCTATAACATTGGCGGCGGCAACCAGCCTGCCAACCTGCTGGTCGTGCAGACCCTGTGCGAGATCATGGACGAGTGCCTACCAGACTCGCCCTATGCGCCGCACCAATCCCTGATGCGCTTTGTGACCGATCGCCCGGGCCACGATCGCCGTTATGCCATGGACAGCACCAAAATCCAAACTGACCTGGGCTGGCAGCCGCGCCACTCGCTCTCCACCGGCCTGCTGAAAACAGCCGAATGGTACCTGGGCCACCCCGAATGGCTCCAGGCTATCCAACAACAAGAAAATTTCCAACAGTGGCTGGCCAGGAATTATGACCAGCGCGCCCCGGCGCCCTGAGTAACCCAGGCACGCCTCGGTCAGTCAAACGATGAGTGCAACCCATCTATACAGGAGGACTATGAGATGAGAGGAATAATCCTGGCGGGCGGTAAGGGAACTCGTTTGTATCCTCTGACGATCAGCATCAGCAAGCAACTTTTGCCGGTCTACGATAAGCCCATGATCTACTACCCCCTGTCCATGCTCATGCTGGCAGGGATTCGGGAAATATTAGTAATCAGCACTCCGGATGCCTTGCCAGGCTTCAAAAACCTGCTCCAGGATGGCAGTCAATGGGGTCTGAAGTTTAGCTATGCCGAACAGACTGAACCGCGCGGCCTGGCGGATGCCTTTTTGGTTCAGCCAGAATTTCTGGATGGCCAGCCAATCGCCCTGATCCTGGGCGACAACATTTTCTTTGGCACTGGGCTGCCCGAAAAGCTGCGCATGGCCGCCGAGCTCACCAGCGGAGCGCTGATTTTTGCCTACCCCGTGCGCGACCCCGAGCGCTACGGCGTGGTCGAATTCGACAGCAACGGGCGAGCCTTGAGCATCGAAGAGAAACCAGCCCATCCCCGCAGCCATTACGCCGTACCCGGCCTGTATTTTTACGATGGACAGGTGGGAGAGCTGGCCGCCAGCCTTAAGCCTTCTGCCCGCGGCGAGCTGGAGATCACCGACCTTAACCGGATCTACCTGGCCCAGGGACAGCTCCAGGTAGAGATTATGGGACGCGGCGTTGCCTGGTTGGATGCAGGGACGCACGAATCCTTGCTCCAGGCCGCCAATTTTGTCCAGGCAGTCGAAGACCGGCAAGGGATGATGATTTCCTGCCCCGAAGAAATTGCCTACCGCAAAGGATATATTCAGAAAGAACAGCTCCGCCAACAGGCTGTGGCATTGAAAAATAACGGTTATGGCGACTACCTCCTGCGCCTGATCGACGAAAAAGTCTCCTTCACCGGATAACCATGCAGATTTTACTTCTCGGAAAAGTAGGCCAGCTGGGCTGGGAGTTAAACCGGTCCCTGGCGCCCCTGGGTAAGGTGATTACCCTGGATTTCCCGGAATTGAACCTGGCGCAGCCGGAAGGCCTTCCGGAAATCATCCGATCGATCCAACCTGAAGTCATCATCAACGCCACCGCTTATACGGCAGTGGACCGCGCCGAAAGCGAACCTGAGCTGGCCCTGGCGATTAATGGAACTGCGCCGGGCATCCTTTCAGAAGCAGCGCTCGCCAGTCAGGCTGCCCTGATCCATTTTTCGACCGACTACGTGTTTGATGGTACAAAGGGTAGCCCTTATCTGGAAAGCGATCCTCCTAATCCATTAGGCGTCTATGGCAGCAGCAAGTTAGCCGGGGAACAGGCTATCTTGCAGGCCGGGGGCGCCGCGGTGATCTTAAGAACCAGTTGGGTGTACAGCCTGCGGCGGGACAGCTTTGTCACCAAAGTCCTCGGCTGGGCGCGCAAGAATCGCCAGTTGAGCATCGCTGCAGATCAGGTAAGCAACCCGACCTGGGCGCGCATGTTGGCCGAAATCACTGCCCATCTGCTCGCTATGCGTTTTGCTACGGGAGAAGGAGCCTCGCTCTACGAATGGTTTTCAGAACATCGCGGAATCTACCACCTGGCTGGCAGCGGGTATACCAGCCGCCTGGATTGGGCCCGGGCGATTCTGAGACTGGATCCCCACCCCGAGGAGCAGGTTGTCGAGGAAATGATCCCTGCCCGGACCAGCGATTTTCCCAGCCCGGCTGCGCGCCCTCTGTTTTCTGCCCTGAACTGCGACCGGTTCACCCAAACATTTGGCCTGCGCCTGCCCGATTGGGAAGACGCACTGAAACTGGCTATGCAAGACGCCTGACCACCCAAGACCCACTTTGGCATCGAACGACCCCGCTCGCCGGGGAAGCGCCTACCTGGCTGGGTCCAATATGGCAGGTATCTTCAGCGCCCCTGCAATGAATTCCGGATCAACGAAACCAATTAACCGCGTAGCGGCTTTTGCGCCGTACCCCTGGAAACACCCGGTCAGCATGCTGCGCATTGTCCGGCCTTTCGAGGCTGCCGGCATCCAGCTCTTGCCAGGCGTCCAGGACGGGATCATCCATCCCGAGGCCGCCTTGGAGGCTGACGCGCTGTTAATCCAGCGTGAATTTCCCGCCTATTCAAACGGAACCCTTAACCAAATCCTCAAAATCGCCCGCCAGGCAGGCAAACCAGTCATCTACGACACCGATGACCTGCTGCTCGACCTGCCTGCCAGCCACCCCGACGCTGGCAGTGGGTATTATGCGGCTGCCCGACCAGCAATGCTGCGGGTGATCCTGGAAGCAGACCTGGTCACCACCACAACGCCTGCCCTGCAACGAGTTTATCAGTCTCTCAACCCAAATACCTGCCTGCTCCCGAATTACCTGGACGACCAGCTCTGGCAGCCCCGCCCGGCAACGGAGCGGTGCGCTGATAAAATCGGCATCAGCTACATGGGTTCCAACACGCACGCCGCCGACCTGGATGGGATCGCCCCTGCATTACTTCGCCTGGCCAGCCGCTACCCAGGGCAACTCGAATTTACTTTCTGGGGAGCCCGGCCTCCCAGCCTGCTGATTGATAGCTCGGCCCCTGTGAATTGGGCGCCACTAGATAACTATGACTATCCAGCTTTCGCAGCAGAGTTTTCGCAGCACCAAGCTGATATTTTTATCGCCCCCCTGGCAGATTCGCAGTTCAACCATTGCAAGAGCCCGATCAAGTTTCTCGAATACAGCATCCTGGGCGTACCCGGGGTTTACAGCCGCAGCGAAGCCTACGCCTCGATCGTCCGACATACCGAAAACGGTTTGTTGGCGGGCTCCCCGGAAGAGTGGGAGGACTGCCTGGCCCGGCTGATCGAAGACCCAGAGTTTGCCGCCAGGCTTGGGCGCCAGGCGC
>JAYRWF010000263.1:0-5015 GCA_041918195.1 Anaerolineales bacterium | reverse complement strand
TCGCAGACCTCAACGGTGTCCTCTACCAGGAAACCGATGCCTATCCGATGTGCGACGGCACCATCGCCACCCAACGCGCCTGGCCGGAGGTCTGCAAGGGCACCGGCTTTAGCTGGACTTATAAAGTTGAAGGGATCACCCGCCTCAGCCGGATGCCCTGGGAATATGACATCGACGACACCCAATGGTTCTGCAAGAAAACCGACCACATCGTGGGCGGGCGCTATCTCGACCTCCCCCTGGAGACGATCGAAGTCGATCCATTCATCGGCATTTCATTGTTCGGGCCAGACCTGAACGGCTGGGACAGCGGTAAGCTGCCCAAGTTCATGCCGCCGATCGACATGGATTTCAATGGGCAGCTTTCGACAGCCGAGTTTGCAAATTACGTCAAGTCTTACAAGGATGTAGAGACCAGCACCTGGTTCAGCTCTAGCGATCTCAGCCATTTAGGCCCAGGAGACACGATCCGGTTTTTTGAAGATCTGCCGCAGATGGTCAATGGTTGTGCCGAAGAGACCGACCCGGTGGCAGAGATCCGCAAGCGTGCGGATGGCGAGGTGCTGTATAAGCCCGCCCGGCTGTACGCGGTCAGTATCAATGAGACCATTCCCGGCACCGATAACGATTTCCAGTACCCGGTGCTCATCATGCCCCAAATGTTCATCCCACCCGATTTTCTGTGGTCGGAAGCCCATCTCGGACAAAACATGGGCAATGTTTCGTGGACCGAGCTGTTGGACGACACAACCATTATCGCCCACGAAGTCGGGCACGCCATCGGGCAGCTGTTCGATTGGTACAACGACGATATTTCGGATGACCTGCTGACGCGCGAGCCCGGTTCGCTGTGGTTTTACAGCGGGCGGACGCGCTACAAACCGGAGGCAGCCCACCTGATCATGGGGGGAAACACCAACAACCTGAAGTCGGTCCACCTGAAAGATGATTACCAGGTATTGTTCGATGAACTGGTCTTGCCCACCGGCGGCCAGGCTGAACTCTTGGGCCTGGCCGAGCCAGCAGCCCCACAACCCACCGGTCCGGTCTTCAACCTGAGCTTTGAAATAGAAGCCGACGGCAGCGCGAGCGGGATCATCTATCGGGTGGCAGATGGGCTGGAGCTGACGCCGCAGGATCCGACCAGCAGCACCGCGCTGGTCTTTGGCAGCGGCGCCGCCACGCTGCTGCACTATCCCATCTCGCTGGAAACGCCTTACGCCGTCCAGGAAGGCGGCGCGTTTGACCAACCGGCCAGCACATTCATGATCACGGCGCCTTTCCCGGCTGGGACAGCCTGGGTCGAACTACGCAACGGCAGCACGGTTTTAACTCACCTAGATGTCTCGGCTAACACGCCGGCAGTGACTCTGCTGGAGCCGAACGGCGGGGAGAGCTTTGCCAGCGACGACGTGGTCACCATCCGCTGGAACAGCCAGGACCCGGACGGTGGCGACCTGGACCATACGATCTATTATTCCATCGATGGCGGGGCGAATTGGCTCGTGCTCACCAGCGCCTACCACGGCGACGAATACCGATGGGACCTGGGCAACCTGCCCGGCAGCCTGGGCGTCCAGGGCCTGATCCGGATTAAAGCCTCCGATGGATTCAATACCGCCGAAGATCAATCAGATGCCCCCTTCCAGGTAGCCGGGAAGCCCCCCACGGCGGTAATCATTGCCCCGGCTTCAGATGGCGAGTATCTGGCTTGCGGTGGGCTGAGCCTGGAAGGACTGGCGCACGACCCGGAGGGTCAGCCGCTGGCCAACGCCTGGAAAATTGACGGCGTCGTTATATCTACCGAGCTCACCGCGCTCGTCGCCGCGCCAGCACCGGGGGTGCACAACCTGCGCTTTGAAGTGACCGACAGTGATGGCTTGACAGAATTTCAGGAAATTTCTTTCCAGGTCGGCGACGATAGTGATTGCGACATGTTGCCGGATGATTACGAGGATTTGCACAACCTCAACCCCTTATTCGCTGGGGATGCCAGCGAAGACCCGGACCTGGATGGGCTGAGCAACCGGGAAGAATACCAGTACGGCACCTTGCCGCAGGATTGGGACAGCGATGATGATGGAATTTCGGATGGGTTTGAGATCGTACAAGGCACTGATCCATTAGATCCAAATAACCGCCCGCTTCCGGCTGTGTACCTGCCAGTAGTGAGACGCTAAAATAATGATGGAGCCTCAATCGTCCTCGGCTGTGTTATCATTTAACTCTTCCAACCGGGGAGTAGATATCTGCATCCATTTCTATGAATACCAAGCCAGCTAATGCCTGAATCCATGACGACCTACCTGTTTATCTTTATTGGTTACTTGTGCGGTTCACTGCCCTTTTCCGTTTGGTTGGGGAAAGGCTTTCTGGGCGTTGATATCCGACAGGCTGGAGAAGATCGTAATCCCGGCTCGGCCAACGTATTCAAAGCCGCGGGAAAATCGAAATGGTGGCTGGGATTGACTGTGCTACTGCTGGATGGGCTGAAAGGGCTGATTCCAACCGCCATCGCCCGCTATCAATTCGGAATCACCGACTGGCAGCTGGTCCCCGTTGCTCTAGCGCCGATCGCCGGGCATGCTTTCTCCATTTTTCTGAATTTCAAAGGCGGTAAGGCCCTGGCGACTACGGTGGGCATCTGGACCGCGCTGACCGTGTATATCTTTGAGCCGATCCAGGGTGGATTTCTCAGCCCGGCAGTCCTGGGCGGTTTCTTCGGATTATTTTCGGTGCTGCTCACCAGCAGCGCCTGGGCAGTGATGTTCGGGATGCTCGGCCTGCTCGGCTATCTGCTGCTGACCCGAGCCGCCGGCTGGCTGATTGCCGTATGGGCGGGCAACTTGCTAATCTTGCTGGTCAAGCATTGGAAAGAACTGAACCGGCTTCCCTCCTGGAAACGCCCCCAACAAAGTACCGGATCGTAGACCAAAATTCGAAAACTGCATGGATCTCACTGACCCACTCGTCCACACCCTGATCGGTATCGTCGCTTTCCTGGCAGTCTGTCTGCTGATTGCCTGCATCAATGCCCTGGTCCTGACCCGGCTGGCTGCGCCCTCCCCAGAAGATTGGGTGAATTTTCCATTGATTTCGGTCCTGGCGCCGGCGCGTAATGAAGCTGAAAATATTACCCGTTGCATCGAATCTGTGCTGGCCCAAGATTATCCGAACTTTGAAGTTTTGGTGCTTGACGACCATTCCACGGATGGCACCGGCGTGATCCTGGCTGGCCTGGCGGAGCAAGACCAGCGCCTGCGTGTACTGAACGGCCAGCCACTGCCCCCCGGTTGGATGGGTAAAAACTGGGCCTGTCACCAACTCTCACAGGCTGCGCGCGGTGAGCTGTTGCTGTTTATTGATGCAGACACTACCCATCAACCAGAGATGCTCAGCCGGTCGGTCCATACCCTGGTCGAGCAAAAACTTGATATGCTGACCGCCCTGCCACGCCAGGAAGTGTTGACCTGGGGCGAGCGCCTGGTTGTACCGATCCTGTACTTCGTGCTGCAAGTGTTTCTCCCCCTGCCGCTGGCCTACCGGCTGCGCAAGCCGATTTTTTCTGCCGCCATCGGCCAGTTTCTGCTTTTTCGCCGGGAAGCGTACGAACGGATCGGCGGTTATGCGGCGGTGCGCGGGCACGGCACCGACGACCTGGCCCTGGCGCGCCTGGTGAAGCAGTATGCCTTGCCCTGGCGGCTGGCGGACGGCGGCGAGGTGACCAGCACCCGGATGTATCGTAGCTTTCGCCAGGCTTACGAAGGTTTCAGTAAAAACCTGTTTGCAGCCTTCGATTACCGCATCCTGCCTTTTCTGTTTGCCTGGCTGTGGATGGGCTACCTGTTCTACCGCCCACCGCTAGAGCTGGCTATCCGTTTAATCAGCAGAACAGCATTCAGTTTCGAGGGAGCGCTGTGCCTGATTGCAATTCTCGAATCACTGATTTTATGGGGGCTGGTGGTTGTGAGATTCCGCTTTCCAGGCAGCCTGATCCTGGCCTACCTGGCAGTCATTGGGATGGGCGTCTGGATCGCATTTCGATCCGTCCGCCTGAGCCTGCGCGGCCAGGCAAACTGGAAAGGACGCACCCTGGAACGGCCAGAAATTCGCTGGATCTGAAGATTAATTATCCGAATGTGCAAAAGCAAGCAACGCCTGGCAGATTTCCTGGAAAGCCGGCTTTTCCGGATTGACCAGATCGTGAGCCGCGGGAAGTTCGAGATAGCGCAGAGAAGCCGGTAAGCGATGTAGCAACCGGCGAGTCGACGCAGGCGCTACCCAATCATCCTGGCTGCCCTGGATCACCAGGGTTGGAGCCTGGACCTGAGCCGAGCTGCGGAAAGCCATCCGCCCAACCTGGCGCAGCTCGTCCAGGACGCCGATTGGGAACTCAAACTCTCGGATAGATTGCTGGACCTGAGGATCGGACAAGTCGGCGCCGGGTAGAAATTTGCCCAAGCCAGCCTGCGCCTGGGGGTCATTCAAATCCATCTTGAATAAGCGAAAAGGCCTGATCGAGGGGAAGATACGCTTGAAGAGCGGCAAGCCACTCCAGAACCAGCCTGAAGTGCGCCAAAAAGGCGCCAGGAGCGCCAGTCGATCCACTTTGCGCCGGCTGGCTGCCAGCAGCGAGAGCGCGCCGCCCATCGAATAACCCACCAACAGGACCTGGGAAGCCCAGGCCTGGAGCTCCGCCAAGTTGGCATCTACAGCCGCTAACCATTCAGCCGCCTTACGCTCGCCGAGGCTGGCAATCTCGGGGCCAAAACCGGGCAGCAGTAAGCCGCGTACCGCCCAGCCAGACTGGTGAAGCGCCTGACCCAGGGGCCGAAGCTCAGCCGGAGTCCCCGGGAAACCATGCACCAGCAAAGCCGCCCGGCCATTTTCTCCAGGCAGCTCGTACGACTGGTGCTCTTCGCCCGAAAAAGGGTTATAGGTGAACATCGTGTACGCGACCAGGCTGGTGGGTGGTCTTGATCACCCGCCAGTGATAGAGATCAAAGCCAAACAAG
>JAYRWF010000262.1:0-5702 GCA_041918195.1 Anaerolineales bacterium | reverse complement strand
TGATTATCTTGGGCCAACCTCCTATTGCCCGCGACCAGTTAATTGCCGGAGATGTCTACACACGCTACTCCCTGGCGATTCCTGGCTCCGCCTTGACTTTCTGGGGACTGATCTTACAAGGCCGGTTTTTGGCCAAGGCTGGAATGAAGAAATATGGCCTGGACGTGACGATCGCAGCGGTAGCTTTTGCCCTGTATGGCGGGATCGGGCAGTTGTTTGCTTCGCCCAGTATTCTCTATCCATCTACCGTACTCAATTCCCAAACCTTTTTGAATTGGGTCGGTTTCCCAATCCAGGGTTTCCGCGCCTTAATGGCTATCGTGGCAGCTATTTTCATTATCCGCTCGTTGCGCGCATTTGAAGATGAAAATAGCCGCCGGATTCAAAAACTCAATGATGCGCAAAAAGCAGAGCAAGAGCGCTTGCAAGCCTTGCGCAGCGAATTGTTACATCGCACCGTGACCGCGCAGGAACAAGAACGCCAGCGCATCGCTCGTGAGATGCACGATGAAACCGGTCAGACCCTGACTGCGCTTGGACTGGGGTTAAACGCAATTATCCAGTCCATCCCAAGCCATCCCCAACGTGCGGTCCAACAGGCCAGGCAGTTGCAATCTCTGGTAGCCAACGGACTGAACGACCTTCAACGCCTGGTTTCAGGTTTACATCCCCCGCAACTGGATGAACTTGGCCTGATGCCAGCCTTACGCTGGTATATTCAAGATGTAAAGAAATACTTTGACCTGGAAGTGAATTTATCCGGTTCGATCAATGAGAAAGATATCGACCCGGAAACGCGCATGACGCTCTTCCGGATCGCCCAAGAAGCGATCACCAATGCCGTACGCCATGCTGCAGCCAGCCAGGTGCAGGTAGAGGTGAAGAATACAAACGGCGAGTTATCCATGCGCGTGGAAGATAACGGTGTCGGATTTAACGTCGAACGCGTGATGGTAGGCCACGAAGCAACTTTCCTGGGTTTGTTGGGAATGAAAGAGCGCGCCGCCTTAATTGGCGGTGAATGCCAGATCGAGTCCAGGCCGGGCCGAGGTACGATTGTTCAGGTAGTGATCAGCCATGCCAAAAAATAGCAAAAACCTGATCCACCTGCTGTTGGTTGATGACCACGAAGTTGTTCGGAGCGGGCTGCGTATGCTATTGGAGAGCCAGCCCGACTTAGAGATTGTCGCTGAAGCCAACACGGGCCGCCAGGCCATTCAACTGGCCGAGCAGCTCACCCCGGATATTGTCCTGATGGATCTCACCCTGCCGGATATTTCCGGCATCGAAGCCACCCAGGAGTTGAAGAAGATTGGCTGCCCGTCGAAGATCATCGCCCTGACCATCCATGAAGATGAGCAATTCTTTTTCCAAATGCTGCAGGCCGGCGCCAGCGGGTACGTTCCCAAGCGGGCTGCGCCGGAAGACCTGCTCAAGGCGATCCGGATGGTCCAGCGCGGCGAGGTGTATGTTTATTCACACCTGGCTGGTTTGCTGGTGGGCGATTATTTGAAACGCGCTAAGGAAGAGCCTGAAAAGCAAGAAGCACTCCAGGAATTGACAGCCCGCGAGCAAGAGATCCTGGTCGCCCTCGCCTCTGGGGATAGTAACGAAGAGATTGCCCAGAAATTATCGATCAGCCGCCACACCGTCGCCCGACACCGGGAAAATATTATGCGCAAGTTGGAGATTCACACCCGCAGCGAACTGGTCAAATATGCCATTCGTAAAGGGCTGATCGAGGCCTGAAAATAGGGTATTCACCCTACGAGAAATGGTATTCTCCTCCAATTGAAGACCTTACCACCTTAAGGTAAACTGATAATGAGCCTGACACAGGGCTTAGAAAGGTGTGAAGGCCATGCGAAAAGTTCAACTCACTGCAGTCGTTTGGACAATGATCCTGGCGATCCCCCTGACAGCCATTGCATTATCGCTTCTGGCATATACCACGGAAAATCTGACCCAGATTTCGACCAGCCTGGTAAACCTTAGCCGGGATATCTCCGCTGGTGGTCGCGGCATCCTGATCGAATTCGCCCAGCGCTGGCCCGAAATTGCCGGCATGTTCATTGGCCAGGCCGTTCTACTGACCATTTTGCTCTTCGCCCGCCAGGCCAACAAGTCCAACCAGGCGGCGGAGGAAAAGCAAAAGAAATAAGATCCTATCACACGCTAACCATTCCCCTCTCAAAAGGGCTGTCCAAAACAATTTGGACAGCCCTTTAATTTATCATCTCACCCTCTATATTTGACTAATTAGGCAAATTAGAATACAATGGTCTAGATTAATCAAACATTAAGGAGCAAGCTATGAAACGATGGGCAGCCAGGCTAAGAAGCTTTTTCTTTCCTCCATCAGGGTCGCCATGGTGGATTTTGGTATTACCCTACGCAGCGCTCGCTTTTGTGACGCTCCTTCTTTTCATTGGCGGCGGTGCAGCCTGGGAATATACAAATTCGCCTCAATTCTGCGGTGAAAGCTGCCATACGATGCCGCCAGAGTACACTTCTTACCTGGTATCTCCCCATGCCCGGATCACCTGCACCGAATGCCATATCGGTCGCGGCTATTTGGCGACCCAGGTGACGCGTAAAGCTGGGGACCTCAAGCATGTTACGAAAACCATCTTCCAGGATTATGAATTTCCAATCACAGCGGATGATATGCGGCCAGCACGCGAGTCGTGCGAAAAATGCCACAACCCGGACAAATTTTCGGATGATAGTTTGCGCGAACTGGTCAGCTTTGGCAATGATAAGTATAACTCCAAGGAAAGCACATACCTGGTCTTGCACACAGGCGGGGGTTCCAAACGCCAGGGACTGGGCAAAGGGATTCATTGGCACGTGGAGAATCCAATTTTCTATTACCCGACAGATAAATCTGAGCAGGCCATCCCCTACGTAAGGGTAAATAATGAGGATGGTACCACCACAGAATACATCGATATTGAGTCTGGCTTTGATCCATCCAGCATCGATTCTTCGAAACTTAGGGAAATGGATTGCATAACCTGCCATAACCGCATCACTCACCTGGTGCCGCAACCTGAGCAATCGGTAGATAAAGCCTTATCTACAGGTGTGATTGACCCCAGCATCCCAGAATTTCGCCGCCAGGCAATCGACTTGCTTCGTTCTCCCTATCCATCGGTTGCCGCTGGAGTGGCAAGAATTCAGAGCCTGAGTGGCTTTTATCAAAACTACTATCCTGATTTTTACGAGCAGAACCACGCCCTGGTGAATTCCGCCATCCAGGCGGTAGAAAATATCTATACCAGCTCAGTCTATCCCGAGCAAAAATCGGATTGGAACACCCACCCGAATAATATCGGGCACAAGTTCTCACCGGGCTGTTTTCGCTGCCACGATGGAAAACATCTCGATCCGGCTGGCCAGGCCGTCCGCCTGGAATGCAACCTGTGCCACTCGGTTCCCAGAGTTGCCGGCGAGGAGAATTTCGTTACAAACATCGAAATCAGTCGTGGGCCAGAGCCTGAGACGCACCAGCATCCAAATTGGATTTTGCTCCACAGGCAAGCTTTTAGCGCTACTTGCAGCGCCTGCCATACTACCGATGACCCCGGGGGTACGAGCAATACCAGTTTTTGTTCAAATAGCGCCTGCCACGGGAGCGCCTGGACTTATGCTGGCTTTGACGCACCAGCCCTGCGCCAGGTTTTACAGGGGCAACTCCCCCCATCCGAACCCGCAACGGGGATCGGGAGCGAGAGCCCGCTTACTTTTGAAGCCAGTGTCGGACCGCTTTTCCAAGCGCGTTGCGGCGCCTGTCATGGCGGTGATAACCCAATGCTCAGCCTTGACTTGACGACTTATGCTGGCACAGTGAAAGGCAGTATCAATGGGCCCGTTATCCTGACCGATGCCCCAGACGACAGCCCGTTGATTCTAAAACAATCAGGAGATCAACCCCATTTTGGCCAACTAAATCCAGATGAATTAATGCTGGTCGTCGAGTGGATTCGAGCTGGAGCAACGGAGAAGTGACACAACTGTATTCCAATTGTCATGCAATTGGACGGTTCTCACACTCACCAGATACTCATATTTCCATTATAATATTGGTGAAATTTACCCAGGTGGTCAGATTGCCGGGCGCCACCTGCTGAAAGCAATGGACTGCCATCCTTACCTTTCGTCCACCGGCGATTTCAGATCCTTGGAGGTGATTATCGATCAGCCTTAGCCGAGAGATTTGTAATAAAAAAAGCTGTCTGAGATTAAGAGTCCGTAATTGAGAGGAGAATGTTTATGAAAGCGAAAATGTTAATCATAGGCGGGTTCGCTGTTCTGATGGTGGCGGCAATGCTGGTGTTTGCCTTTGGGTACGCCACCGCGCAGAACAACCCGCCGGCGCCAGTGCCCAGCGGCGCTGGCGTGCCGTACCTGGCAGAGTGGACTGCGGGTCCGCACTCCCAGGCCGATAAAGAGGCCTTCAAGCACTGGGACGCCGACGGCGAAATCCCGACGAGCTGCGCCACCTGCCACTCGACCACCGGCTACCAGGATTTCCTGGGGGCGGATGGCTCGGAAGCTGGCAAGGTTGACAAAGCAGCCCCGATCGGCCAGGTAGTCACCTGCGAAGCCTGTCACAACCCAACTGCATCAGCTCTAACCTCGGTCACCTTCCCGTCCGGCGTCGTCGTAAGCGGCCTGGGTGGCGAAGCGCGCTGCATGGTCTGCCACCAGGGGCGCGAGTCGAAGGTTTCAGTCGATAAGAAGATTGAGGACTTTGCTGCCACCGACCCGGATGCTGTCCCAGCAGCCAAGAAGAACGCTGACGGCAGCGAGTCCAAGATGGGCTTCAGCAACATCCACTATAAAGCTGCGGCTGCTTCGCTGTACGGCGGCCAGGCCATGGGCGGCTATCAATACGATGGCAAGTCGTATGACTATAAGAACGCCCATGTCGAGATGGCCGACACCTGCACCGAGTGCCACAACGCCCACAGCGGCGAGGTGTTGGTTGAGAAGTGTCAGATCTGCCATGGCGAACAGGTGAAAGCCGCTGCCGATGTCGAAAAGATCCGCGAGTTCACCTCTGCCAAGGACTATGACGGGGATGGCGACAACGCCGAGCCGATCAAGGGCGAGCTCGAAGGCTTGCAGGAAATGCTGCTGGCTGCCATCCAGACCTATGCCAAGGAAGTTGCCGGCGCTGAAATCAAATACGACGGCGCGACCTACCCGTACTTCATGGGCGCTGACGGCAAGGCCTACCCGAACTGGACCCCGCGCCTGCTAAAGGCTGCCTACAACTACCAGTTCACCCAGAAGGACCCCGGCCTGTATGCTCACGGCCCGAAATACGCCATCGAGTTGATGTACGATTCGCTCGAAGATCTGAATGCGGCTGAGAAGCTGGCCACCAAGACCGACCTGAGCAAGCTGGCGCGTGAGGATTACGGCCACTTCAACGGCACCGGCATGGCCTTCCGCGATTGGGACGCCGATGGTGCGGTTCCGGCGGGCTGCGCCAAGTGCCACAGCGCCACCGGTCTGCCGTCCATCTTCGCCCTCTCCGGCGCCACCGTTGTCACCGACGCCACCAACAAGTCGCTGATGACTGTCGCCCAGCCGATCTCCAACGGCTTCACCTGCTCCACCTGCCACGACGAAGCCAACTGGCCGAATCGCTACTTCTCCGCTAAGGTTAAGTTCCCGAGCGGCAAGGAAGC
>JAYRWF010000261.1:0-5244 GCA_041918195.1 Anaerolineales bacterium | reverse complement strand
TGGCGCATCTGGGGTTCAAAATCATCCGGATGGTAAACATCGTTTGAGCCCAGCATGATGAAAGCAATACTTGGACGGTGGATCCGGTATTCGCAAGCCAGCGGCGCTTCGCCTGGCTGGCATTGCTCAGGGTCAGACCACAAGGGGGAGAAGATGGATGAAGCATTAAAGCCGGACTTGGCTGCCAGGCTTGTCCGGCTGTAAGAGCCTTGGAAGACTCCAATAACCTGCTCCAGATCGGTGTATTGGCCCAAAGTGTAATACTTTGGACCACGATCGAAATCCCCCAAAAACCAGGCTGGGGTGCTGCCGCAATCGCCGATCTTTGAAAAGGCGCGGGGATTGTTTCCCAGGGCTACACCGTACTGATAGATTTGGGTTGCAGTTGAACTGATCTCTGGGATAACAGGAAGATATTTCCAGTCCTCTGGCCCCAGAGTCGGTCGCGGGGTTGCTGTTGGGGTGGGTGGAGTGAACAACGCCGGGCTCGGTTCAACAGTTGCTTGGGTGGGTTGTGATGCAGGAGGGGCTATCTCTGCCTGGGTAGGGCTGGTAGTTTCACGGCTCACTGCAGTTGGTTCTCCAACCGAGGGCCGGTTCGTTGGGGAGACCATAACCGCCAACTCGCTTCCACCGCAGGCAGCCATCAAGAATACCAGGATCAAGAGAAACAAAGTCGGGCTTTTCATCAGGCGGATTATATCTTAACCAGCCAGGCTACAGATCCGGTTTGGCGACCGATTGGCTGGATTCTAAGATATCCTGCAGCAGTTTTTCCGCAAACAGGCTCACACCAGCCGGGCTCATATGAACTGCGCTATTGGTAAACTCCTCGCCAGGTACCAGGTCCCAATAATCGCAGTAATGCCAGCCCTGTTGGGCGCTCAGTTCGACCATCAAGCGGCGGTAGTGATCATAGGCCCAGCGAGGATAATAAAAATTATAGCGCAGGTCACTGTTGACGCCCTGGCTGATGAACATTGGCTCATTGACCAACAGCACAGGGACGTCTCCGGCCATGGCTATCCCTGCCCTAAGTGTCTCAAACGCCAGGGCTTGTGGGTCAAGCTGGTCGGGTTCCAGGCTATGAAAGGTTAGCTCGCTAGAAAGATCTTCCTGGCGGGCGATGTAACTGTTGGGGATGTCCTGGTCAACGCCGGTTGCGGCCCAGGGGATGCCCAGGATTTGCAGGCGGAAGAGATCGGCCAGTTCTCGGCGCGACCCAATAATTGTCCGATCAAACAGGCTGCGTTCAACCAGGTTAGCAGAGGTTGGGTCTATTCCAAGCTGGTAGCGTTTGATCAACTCAAAGACTGGCGTGGGATTATTCTGCAGTAGCGGGGGAAAGAGCTGTTTGTCATCTGGGAACGACTCAAGCGTTACTGGCCAGACGATCAGGTCAGGCTGGTAGCGCAAAGAATACGAGAAAATCAGCAGGTCCTTGGTCAGCGACATCACCGGATAGCCGAGGTTGTAGGCCTGGATGATCCGGCCGTCGGGTAGATGGGTTTTTGCGGAATTGATCTGTGCTGTCAGGGTGTCTTGTGCCTGAAGTAGAAACCCCCAAGTGGCCGAGTCGCCGATGAATATCACCCGGTACTCATCGGCTGGTTTTGTGGTCTGGCCAGCCAACTCATGCGATGCAAACATCGCTTCCAGGTTGAACAGGCTCAAGTTGTTTGCTCGTTCAGGATTATCGCCATATGGTAATCGCGGCCGGCCAGGCAGCAAGGTGTTATAGGCGGAAATCTGCCCCAGGGTTTGCATCGGGTAAACGGTAGCAAATATCAGATTGACCAGTATGAAGAATAACAGCCCTTTCCAGGCTATATTTATGGTCGAGAAAGGTTCTTTTTCGGGAAGTGTTGAAGGCTTAGGCATGGCTAAAAACCGGCCAGTATTTGAAACACCCGGCTGGAGAGTTGGATGGATGGCAGGGCAAACCATACCCATCCCAGAGCAACGTAGTGGAAGGTGAGCAGCCAGCCAGCTCCACGGGCGGCGCGTTGCCAACTCGGATGGGTCTCGAAAAAGCCCAGGCGCGCCCGGCTCCATTCACTCCAACGGTTATGGATAAACAATCCCAAGCCATGCCAGGCGCCCCAGATCGCAAAATTCCAATTGATCCCATGCCATAGCCCGATCAAAACCATGGTGCTGATCTGGGCCAACAAGATGATGCTCCACACCGGCATTGGTCGGGCTTGTGAGCGTAAGGCGCGCGTGATTGGGTTAAAAAAATAAGCCCGGAACCATTGTGCCAGGGTGATATGCCAGCTATTCCAGAAGGCAGTCAGGTTCGGCTTGAGGTAAGGCCGGTCAAAGTTTTCTGGCAGGTTGAGGCCGAGGATTTTTCCTGTTCCCAATGCCAGGTCTGTGTAGGCTGAAAAATCGAAGTAGATTCGCAGGGCATACGCATAAACCAGCAACCAGGTCCATAGGGTCGATTCGACCTGGGCAGCGTTTTGGCTATTCAACGCAGCCAGCGCCAGGTAGTCTGCCAGGGCAAACTTTTTAAACAGGCCCCACACAATCCTTTCCAGGCCGGCTGACAGGTTAGCAGCTCGGGAATTCTTTGGATTATTTAACTCTCCAATGAAATGTTGTGAGCGATCGATTGGCCCGGCAGCCAGGCTGGGGAAAAACAACACGTATGCGATAAACTGATCCAGCCGGTAAGTGGGCAGCCTTCCCGCACGAAAGTCCAGCAAAGCGTGTAACAGTCGGAAAGAAATGAATGAAAAACCCAGCCAACTGATATCCTGCGAACTGGCCAACTCAACGGGCTGGCCAGACAGGCTGCGCAGCACCTGGCTGGCAGCCTCTAGCAAGGCTGGACTTTTCAGGATCAGGAAAAGCGCCAGGATAAGGCTAATTACTGCCAGGGAAAACAGCCTCCGCCAGCGGGGGAGCAGGATGGGAAAGGCAGCCAGGGACAGACCACCAGCTATAAAGAGTGAGACTTGCCCGATTTGGGGAGGGCGCGAAGCGCTCAGGCAGCACAATCCGCCGAGATAACGGGTCAGGCTCAGCAGTAGTAGTGAACCGCCGGTCAGGCTGGCTCCTTGCAACAGGCTTTTTCGCTGCTCTATGGTCTCCAGGCAGGTAGGTTGGGTTGTCGTCCAGACGATGTTGATCAGCAGCAGGCTAGTGGTGGGAATCCAAAAATCCAGGCTGCGGATTGGCAGGCCAGGCTGCAGCCAGAATACTGACAACAAGCTGGCAACCACAATTGCTCCCAAACGCATACGAGCGGGCAGCAACCAGGCGATTAGTACAGCGCCTAACACGAAAACCAGGGTAGACAGGAGCGTCACCTAGAAACCCTGGTAGATCCACTGCGGAGATTGCTCTGCGCTGGCGATGACAATCGCAATCAAAATCAAACACAATACGAGCGCCGCCAGGTTTTCACGGGTCAGCCATCGCCTGATCATCATAATTCCATGTGCAATGATTTATTGATATCCACACATCCGCCATTCGCCTGCTTCATTAACAGCGGTATAACTGCGGTCAGCCAGGTCTATCTCAAGTACTTCATTGCCATAGTTGGCAGTAATTTGGCCGCTGCAGGTGACCCGAGCGGTATCCCCGCTCGACTCGGTTTCCTGGCAGTCCAGCATTTTCAGGCTGACATCCACTGCATCGAAGGTGCGTAATTCCTGGCGGGCGCTGGCTTCCCATGCCGCACAGGAGGCGGCCACAAGCTGGTTGGCATCCTTGGCTACCAGGGCTTGCAAGTAGCTTTCAATCGCCGCTGAAGCGCTGCCGGATTCCGTTGTGCAAGCGCCAAGCAGGAACAGTGCCATGAGACTGACAACGATTACTTTCGGGAATAGACTCGAGCGCATAGCTGTTTTCCTTGGTAACTTTTTATCCGCCGGCAATTGTACCAAGATTCCAAGCGATGCTATAATTTTGCTATGACTGCTGATTCAACGATCCCGACAAGTGTGATTCAAAATAGCTGGAAGAAGAACCCTGGTTTGTGGAGGACCAGCCTGGTTGTGTTGTTGGTCTCGCTGACTTTGTTGACTTTTTCTGGCACGATTGCCAATATTGACCTGTGGAGTCATCTTAAGATTGGGCTGGATAACCTAAACAACCTCTCAGTTGCCCGTAGTGATCTGTATTCTTACCTGACCGGAGGTCGGGATTGGATCAATCATGAATGGCTGGCGCAAATCCTGTTCGCTCTGGCCTGGAAGGCTGGCCAGGTTACGGGACTGGTGCTGCTGAAGCTGCTGCTTGGCTTGCTCACACTGGGGATTATCTTTCACAACTTCCGTCTACAGCATGTGGATCTGCTGGCTGGTGGATTGATCTTGTTTATTGGCAGTATCCTGCTGGCCTCAGATTTCTCAACCATATACCCCCAAATTTTCACCCTTCCCATGTTGGCGCTTTTGGTTTCCTTGTTGCTGCGCGCTGAAGAAGGGAATCCAAAGCTGCTCTGGGCCGCTCCACCGGCTTTTCTGCTCTGGGCCAACCTGCACGGTGGTTTCCTGCTTGGACTGGCTTTGCTAATTGGCTGGGTGGTGATGCACCTGGTGATCCAATCCTTCGACTGGCGGAAGATTGTTTTCCCGGCAGCGGCTAGCTTGTTAGCTACCCTTGTTACACCGTACGGATTGTCGCTATACCAATACCTGCTCCGTTCATCGAGCGAAGCCAGACCAGAAATCTGGGTCTGGGCTTCGCTAACCCTGACCAGCCCGTTTGGTATCCTGTATCTCTTCCTGCTGGCGGTCTCAATTGTTGCACTGGTCTATTCCCAGCGTCACCGTTCTCCGGTGATGATCTTGCTGCTTTGTGTAACCGCCCTGATGCCATTTGTTGCAAAACGCCATCTTTCGTTGTTCGCCATCCTGGCTTTGATGGTTGCTGGAGAGCATATTGCTCATCTGCTGATGCGCACGGGTTGGATGCGTCGCCAGGCGCTAGGCGTTCCACGCTGGGTCGCTTTCCTGGTATTGGCAGTCGCAGCAGGGCTTTTTCTGTTAGCAATCCCCAACCTGGGCAACATAATCGTCAGCCAATCACCACCCTACCCGGTTCAGGCAGTCCAGATTATCAAGAATAGCCAGGTACAGGGGAATATTGCCACCGAATACAACTGGGGCGGATATATCATCTGGCATCTCGGGCCAGGCATAAAAGTATCAGTGGATGGTCGCCGGGAGACGGTTTATTCTACTGAAGTATATGAGATGAACCTAGGATTCCTGCTCGGGTTGGGAC
>JAYRWF010000260.1:0-1828 GCA_041918195.1 Anaerolineales bacterium | reverse complement strand
CGTTACGGCTTTGAAATTCCAGTTGTCGAAATCGGCAGCCTGATTCTCAAAGCGCCAATCACCCCCAGCGAGCTGCGCCAGGCCCTGTCCAATTCAGCAGCTTCAGCGCCGGTGAGGACTGGACCATCGCAGTATGTAGAAAGTACCCGGGATGTGTCGCTCCAGTCCCGGTCAACCCGAATCAACTATTGGATTTCCCGTCATTACCTGGCGGTGCTAAACCTGATCATCGCAACCTTCGTCTTTCTGCCCTTCCTGGCTCCAATGCTTATGAAAGCCGGGTATGAGGGGCCGGCTAGCATAATCTACCGGGTCTATGGAACGACTTGCCATCAATTGGCCTATCGCTCCTTTTTCATATTTGGTGAACAGGCTGTTTATCCACGCCAGGCAGCCGGGTTGGATGGGTTACTGACCTACCAGCAGGCGACGGGTTTGAATGAAGACAGTGGCGCCGAAGCCGTCTTTGCCGCCCGGAATTTCACCGGCAACCCTGCCCTGGGATATAAAGTCGCCTTGTGCGAACGGGATATCAGCATGTATGGAGCGCTCCTGGTCTTTGGGCTGGTCTTTGCGCTCACCGGCAGGCGATTACGCGCCTTGCCCTGGTATGCCTGGTTGCTGCTTGGTATCCTTCCGATCGGGTTGGATGGCCTGAGCCAGCTCTTCAGCCAGCCGCCGTTCAATTTCCTGCCTTATCGCGAGAGCACGCCTTTCTGGCGGGTGCTGACTGGTTTCTTGCTCGGCTTTACCACTGCCTGGTTCGGCTTTCCGGCAATTGAGGAATCGATGGCTGAGACCCGCCGGTATATTGAACATCGCTTGCAGCGCTCTGGCGAGGCGGTGAAGTCGCGATGAGCTTCCACGAGCGCCAGGGTCTGCGCTATTATTCGTTTGATTCGTTGAATGAGCAGCCGCTGGTCCAGGCTATTTTCACCCGGCGTGGCGGCCATAGCCAGGCGCCCTGGGCCAGCTTGAACATGGGCGCCACTGTGGGTGACAATTCGGAGCATGTCCAGGCTAACCGGTGCAAAGCCTTTGAAGTGCTCGGCCTGGACTCCCAGGTCATGTTTGATGTCTGGCAAGTTCATAGCACAGAGGTTGTCCTGGCCACCCGGCCGCGCCCGTCGGCTGAAATCCACCGCCGTGCCGATGCAATCCTGACTGACCGGCCTGGTTTGGCTTTGATGATGCGCTTTGCCGATTGCGTCCCGATTGTTTTATTCGACCCGATCCATAAAGCGCTCGGAATCGTCCATGCTGGTTGGGTGGGCACTGTGAACCAGGTCGCCGCCCGCGCAGTTGAGGAGATGCGCCAGGCTTTTAATACTTGCCCGGCCGATCTGCTGGCTGGGATTGGACCTTCGATCGGCGTCCATCATTACGAAGTAGGACCAGAAGTCGCCGCACAGGTGCGGGGTGCTTTCGGCGCGGATAGCGCCGGTTTGCTGGTTCCCATTAGCGCCGGCCGGGCTGGCTTGCCCGGGCCAGAACGGGTACAATTTGACTTGTGGCAGGCCAATCGCCTGATCCTGGAGCGTTCGGGTGTGCACCAGGTCGAAATCGCCGGCCTTTGCACCGCCTGCCATATCGATGATTGGTTTTCTCATCGCGGCGAGCAGGGGAAAACCGGCCGCTTCGGTGCCCTGGTCGCCCTGAAGGAATAGGCAGATGGAAGATAATTTGGCAGCCATTGCGCATAATTACCAACGCGTCCTGGAGAAAATCTCTGCCGCTTGCCGCGCCGCTGGGCGCTCGGAGGCTTCTGTTCGCCTGGTCGTGGTGACCAAAGGTCATGGCATCGACGCGGTGGAAAGGGTGGTAGCTG
>JAYRWF010000259.1:0-12469 GCA_041918195.1 Anaerolineales bacterium | reverse complement strand
TCCGGAAAACGGAGGCGGCCTGCCACGATCAAGTATCCCAACCCCAGGGGGATGCTCTTTCTTCGAAAGGAAATTTATCCAGGCTGCTTCAGGATGGTAGACCGCTTACCTGGCGAATAACCATCACCACTTTACCCTGGATGCGGACCGAGCTTGGATCCTCGACAATAATCGGATCCATGGTCGGGTTAGCCGGTTGCAGCCTGACGCGACCGTTTTCATTGTAGAAATATTTCAGAGTAGTCTCGTCTTTATTGTCAAGCCAGACTGCTACCATCTCACCATTGCGCGCCTCAACGGCAGGCTTCATGATCACAATGTCACCGTCGTTGATCATCGCATCGATCATCGAGTCTCCCTGGACTTCGAGAGCAAACAAGTCTCGGGCGCTGCGATCTCGGCTGGGTACCAGGCTGGCGGCTACCTCAACCATATCTTCCGGGTCATAATATGAAAAGTCGGAAGGGGGAACTGGCATCGGTAAACCAGCCTGAATCCGGCCGACCATTGGGATCTGTAGCAATTCGGCCATGCTGCGATTAATCGATTTGACAGTCTGAACTGCTCCCTGTTTGAAGCCGGCTGCAGCACCGCTCAGAATCTCGGAAAGCGGGGTAACCAAGCGAATGCCGCGCGAGACACGGTCGTCGCGCTGGATGTAGCCCATTTCCTGTAGCTGATCCAGGTAATAATTGACAACTGAGGTGGATGATATATCTGCCTGCTCGCCGATTTCGCGGATGCTGGGTGGATAGCCGGCGCGCTCCTGAAATTTTTCCAACACTTCCAGGATTTTCTTCTGTCGCTCGGTGAGGGTTTTGCTGCGTCGTCTTGCCATCATGGTGTTCGCTCCTGCGGAACCGAATATTTGTTCCAAGAATATAATAACACGAACATCCGTTCTGTGTCAAGGGCATTTAGAAATTTGTTCTATATTAGTTTGAGTTGAATGAAAACCGACCGGATGAGTTGTAGATCAACCGGTCGGTTCTTTATCATCCTGATGATTATGGCTCTTTCAGCAATTGGCATAAGTATGGGATATGTTCCTCAACCGCGCGTTCGCCTTCTTTGATAATGTATGGCACCTGCTCAACATCGAAGGTACCGATCGGTTGATTGAATGTCGGAAGTATCGGTATGATCTCGGCATGGTGCACGGCGTTGAAAAAGGCAAAGCGCGATTTTAATATATTGTTCATATAGATACTATTGAAGTGATTAGTCACCGCTGTATATGAGCGCATGCGCTGGCGGGTGGGTAACTCGAAACCCATAGCCAGGATGATGTCGGCGCCGTTCTTTATTGCCACATCTATGGGCAAAGGATTGGAGACCGCTCCATCAACGAGCCATTGCTCGCCAATTTTCCAGGGCGCAAAAATCAGTGGGATAGCGATGCTTGCTCGGACAGTATCCCATAAACGACCCTGGGTGTGGGTGACGCTTTCCCCGCTGAATAAATCAGTTGAGACGATTGAAAGTGGCAGCTGGGTATCGACAAAACTGCTTTCCTGATAAATTTCCTCCAGCCGTTGGTTGATCAGGGTGTCATCGATTAATCCGGATAGTTCGGTAAAGCGGGATTCTCCACTCAAGGCCGAACGCAGGTTCGAAGCATATCCCATGAATAAATCGCTCGTCCAAAAACGTTGTGATTTTTCGGCCAACTCGGCTGGGCTATTGCCCAATGCCAGGAGGGCGGCATACATACTACCAGCACTGCTTCCAACAGCCTGTGATATTTCAATTCCTTCACGTTGGAGGATTTTCAAGACCCCGGCGGATGCGGCGCACATCACACTCCCGGCGCCGATAACAATCGCCACGCGCTTCAAGTTGTTGCTCCTTTACAGGGATGAGCAAATCTATCCATAACTCGCCAGAGCTTCGGGTAAAGTTGGGTAAATTTTTAGGATGCTTGTGAAACCAGACAGGTTGAGTACCTTGAACACGCCAGGTTGTGCCCCGCTGAGACGCAAATCCCCTCCCTGGGAGCGGCACTGTTTCAGCGTAGTCAGGATAGCTCGCAGCCCAGCGCTACTCATGAACTCAGTTTGACTCAGGTCAAGCACCTGGTTACTTCCGCCTTGGTCGATGACACTGTCAAGAGCGGTAACCAACTTCTCGGAAGTCAGCGCATCCAGGCTGCCAATAATAGTTGCAACACGGACTCCATCCGTCATATAGATCTTAATTTCCATCAGGTCTCCTTTTTATCAAGGTGAGCGTATTGCTGTCACTGGTCGTGACGTAATCTACTTCATCCATGGTTTGATAGATAAAGTAAAGTCCGAATCCACCCATTGGCCTGTCTTCCAGCGCAGCTTCCAGGTCGGGAGCTGGAGCGCTGGATGGCTCAAAGGGATGTCCAAAATCGGTCAGTGTCATCCGGATGCGCTTTAAGTCGATCTCAAGCATTAAGATCATTGAACCAGGGTCCATTCCTGCGTAGCCATGGGTTATCACGTTTGTAGCAGCTTCATCCAGTGCTAGCTGCAGGTCATAAACCGTTTCTTGGTCAATACCGGGGTGTTCGTTGGCAGCAAGTTGAATGAACTGGCGGAGGTGGCTTAGCGAGTCTAGCTTGGCTGCCTTGGTGATTTGGTAAATTTTCTGCATAGGCTGACCTGTGTTAATAAACCGCGCCTGGAAAAGTCTCGACACCGGCCATTCGTCCGATTTGTTTTACCATTCGGAGCTTGTCCCACTGCTGATCAATGGTCTCTAGAATGCCATCGTGAATTGCCCAAGCCCGCCCGCGGACGCTGATAGCCTGCTCGGGTTGGCGGAAGGCACTGTCGCCGTCTAGGGCCTGGTAAAGCCGGCCGCCTGGCTGGAACTCGCGGTGAATGTCTTCCATCAGCTTGTGCCCGCGAACATAAGCAAACCCGCGTCGTTCGAAAACCCAGGCAGAAGCGTAGCTGAGCGGTTCAAGGAATATAGCGCGCTGCCCCATTGCACTCAGGAATATTTCAAGCTGCTGAAAAACGGCCCGCGAAGCGCCCAGGCTGCTGCGAATCTGTCCGGGAGCCAAACCAGCCTTCATCGCCCGCTCCTCCTCGCTTAGGTTGCGCTGGAGAGTTCCGAATAACGTGGGTCTGCCTTGTGGATCGACATCCGTTTGATAGCGTGGGCCGTCTGGATTATTGAGAACAAGGAAATTCAAATCAATCCCGCCATAAGGATTATCAGCCAGCTCAAGATGATAAAAATTATCATCTGGGTTGTCTGAGCAGCGCAATGAGATTTGAACAACTCCGTTGCCTGGTTGGGCTGTCAGGTACCAGCCTTGTCGACCATCGCGATCCAGGCCAGTAAGTGGGTCGAAACCGTAGCGTGCGAGCAGCTCAACCGGTACCAGGCTGCGATAAATCCGGCGGCGCGTATTTTCTGGTAAATAATTGAGCTGTACCAGGCTCACCGGGGCAGCTGCATCGCGGTCAAGCGACTCGAGCGTCAATACACCCGGTGACGACTGGTTTATTTCTGGTTTTGCTTTCAAGCGCAAGGAACGAAACATAGGTTCTCAGCACTCTATTATACATTAATTCGACTGAAATCGTCCAATTAAAAGATTGTGGCACGACTTCCGGCAGTTTGGATTAGAATTCAGGCATGTCCACGCAGGTGCCACAACGAAGTGAACGTTTGTACCATGACCTGGCTTATTTGTGGCCAGTGATCAGTCCGCCAGAGGAATATGTCGCCGAGGCATTGCAATTTGTTGACCTCTTCTGGCAGTTTGCGCTACCTTCCGGACAGCAATCGGGCGATAATGTTCCCCGGATTTTGACACTGCTTCATCTGGGTTGCGGTGGAGGACACCTCGACCTGACCCTGAAGAAGTATTTCACACTTTTGGGGGTCGACCTAAGTCCAGAAATGCTTCAACTGGCTCGAACGCTGAACCCCGATGTCCTTTATCTGGAAGGTGATATGCGCGCCGTCCGCCTAGACCAGCGCTTTGATGCAGTGTTGATTGCTGACTCGATTGACTATATGCTGGACGAAGCTGACCTGGGAGCTGCTTTCCAGACTGCCTGGGTGCACCTTCGCCCAGGTGGGTTGTTCATAACCTATGCAGAAGAAACCCTTGAACGTTTCGAGAACAACCGGACTGAAAGCTCTACCCACGCGCTGGACGATTTCGAAGTCACCCTGATTGAAAACTTGTACGACCCAGTTCCTGCTGATAATACCTACGAAATGACCTTTATTTACTTGATCCGCTCGGCAGGCAAACTGGAGATTGAATTTGATCGTCACCTGGCGGGGATTTTCCCCCTGGCTACCTGGACCAGACTGCTGGCAAAGACTGGTTTCTCCGTTCAGGTGGTTGAACCAGAAGGTGAGACAATGCCTTTTATGATCGCCAGGAAACCCCTTGATCGCGCACTATAATCCGGTTTCCAATTTCTCACGCAACAAGGTTTCTACATCCTGACCAGGTTGGAGCGTACCGCCCCCTTGCGCCAGGCGGGCATCGCCTCCACCACGCCCACCCCAGATAAACAGTAATTGGGTGAGCATGTCGCGAGCTGAAAAGCCTGCGCTGCTGTTACACGCTGTGACGAGGGATAATTTGTCGCCGGCGGTTGAGGCCAGGATGCTAACCAGTCCATCCTGTTTGCTCAACTCGCCAGCTAGCAGGCGTAGTTCAACTACTGGGCGGTCGGTGAATACTGCCAGGCTTACCAATCTGCCGCCGATCCGGGTAGCGCTCTTGGCCAGGCGGCTGGCTTCCCAGGCCAGCCGCTCTGCCTGGTAAGATTGCAAATCCTTTAGTGCTTTTTGAAGCTGCTCGGCCTGGCGCAGTACGCTGGTTGCCAGTTCAGCTTGCCCGACGCTCAAACCAATTGCCAGGCTGCTGACGGTGGCGTAGCTGGCCTGAAACAACTCAAGCGCCTGCCAGCCAGCGGCAAAATGGACTCGCGTCCGCTCATTCTGTTTTTCAGTCCGGACGATTTTGATTACCCCTATTTGTCCGGTCCGAGTGCAATGCGTTCCCCCGCACGGGGTAAAGTCAAAGCCTTCGATCTCGATGATCCGGATATCTTCGCTCACTTTAGGGGCGCGCCGTAGCGGCAAGCGCTCCAAAGCCTGTGGGCTGACAAAATAAGATTTCACCAGCCGGTCTTCATAGATGATCTGGTTAGCCAAAATTTCAGCCTGGACCAACATCTCGGGTTCGACTTTTGGAGTTGGCAGATCGAGCGTGGATGGGGTGTAACCGTTAATATTTGCAGAGAGCGTATCCAGGCCATACAGATGAACAAAACATTGGGTCAGCAGATGTTGGGCGGTGTGGTGCTGGCTATGGCGCTGCCGCCGAGAGGCATCGATTGTGCAGGATACGGTCCCTGGTGGCACAGGACGATCCAGGACATGGATCACCTGCAGCGGATTTTCCTGTTTGGTGACTTCGACTACCTGCGCCGGGCCGATCATACCGGTGTCGTACTCCTGGCCACCGCCGGTAGGGTAAAAATAGCTCTGTTCCAGGAGAACTGCTGGACGGCCATCTGGCTGGGTGAAACTTTCAGTCACGGTGGTTTCAAACGCCAGCTTCAGTGGGTCGGTCAGATACAATAATTGGGAACTGGTTTCAATTTTTGTGGCGCTCATTTTCCCATTCCATTCTGCAGGGTTTTCTGCCCGATTTCTTCCGCCAGGGTTGGATTATCCTCCTCAAGCAGCACCACCAGGGTCAGCGGCGCGCCGTTCCACTCCGGTAAGGTACCGCCTAGCCACCAGGTGATGACTTCATCACCCAGGCTGGTAACGGCCAGGCTTTGCCAGAATAACTGCCCGGGCACCGCCAGCTTGCTCGCGGCAGCTTTCGCCTGTGCCTCACTGAAAAGGCGCTGGCTGCTAGCCAGGGTAGGTTGCAGAACCCAGCCGCGTTCTGGTTCCTTGATTGCTGTGACCAGCTTTGGCCCCGGGCGCACACCGTTATTGCTCAGGCTGGCCGCTGCCAGGGCAATTTGTAGTGGGCTGGCTTGCAGGTCGGAGCGGGCAGTGGATGCCGCTTGCCCGCTGGGGGCAGTAGAACTGGCGACCGGCAGCATAAGCAGTGGGCTGGTGTACATCCCATATTTTCCGAGTAATGTCACCCATTGGTCAGGATTGAGATTGGCAGGTTGGATTTGTTCTGCCAGTAGCAGGGGCTCTAGGGCTGACCCAGCCGGGTAGAGTCCCTGTGCAGCACGGTTGAGAAGCGGTGAATCTGGATTTTGCAGCAGGCTTTCGCCCAATTCCTGGATCCGGTTGGCGTTAAAAGTCGGGTGGGAGGCCATTGCCAGGATTTCACCGTTGCTGGCGTTCAATAAAACTAGTGCGCCTTTGTTGCCTTGCAAAAGCTGGTCAGCGCTGGTCTGTAAACTTAAGTCCAGGCTGGTGCGCAAGTCGATTCCAGGTGGTGGTTGGCCGTAGACTAACAGGTTCCACCATATTAGCGGTAGTGGGTTGCCCTGTATGCCGCGTAGGATTTCGTCCAGGCTGGCTTCCATTCCAGCCTGGCCGTAGATTGGATCGGTATAACCTGCAACAGGCCCCAGGGCGGTGTAGCGCGCCACCCGGGTATACTGACCGGGTTCACCTTCTGACAGGTTAATGGGTTGGTCATTCCGGTCTAGGATCGCGCCACGTCGAACTGTCTGGTCGCTAATTGCGCGGCGCGGATTGTCAGTCCGAGTCAGCAGGTCGGGACCGCGCACTACTGCCCACCAAACGGAGACCAGCGTGGCACAGGCCAGGCCAGCCAGAAGCAGCGTTCCAAGGTGCAGAAGCGGCCTGGGATCTGGTCGCAGGGCAGGCTGAGTAGCCTGGCTGTTGTTGATCAGGCACAACAGTAATAGAGACAGCACCGAAACCAGTAAGGATGAGCCGCCATATGACACAAACGGAAGGGTCACGCCGGTCAACGGTAGCATGCGCAGGTTGCCGCCGATTATCAGGATACTCTGCCCGCCCAGGTAAGCTGCCAGTCCGGCAGCCAGGTAACGTTGGAATGGATCCGCAGAATTTAACGCGCTCCGTACTGCCCTTCCAGCTAGCAAGGCGATCAGACCGATTAGAACGATTGCACCGGCAAGCCCACTTTCTTCAAATATCGCAGTAAAAATAAAATCCGAATGGGGTATGGGCACCAGACCTGGGTCACCCAGCCCAGGACCTCGACCTGTCAATCCTCCATTTGCCACTGCAATCAAGGATTGGACGATCTGGTAGGATTGCCCAGCCGGGTCTAGCCAGGGATTGATCCAGGCGTTGATACGCAGCTTCACCACATCGAATAGCCAGTAAGCTGCCAGGCTGCCGATTGCCAGGCTGACGCCAGCTACCAACAGCACCCGACGCCGCCCGGAGGCGATATAAACCATTACGGAATACAAAAATAGAAAGATCGAGGCAGTGCCCAGGTCGCGCTGGATTAACAGTACCAGCAGGGCCATGCCGGTCATCACCAGGGTGGGGAGCAACAAGGGCAGCAAGGCAGGCTTTTGAATTCGGGCTGCGCCTGGTTTAGTGGGTGCACCAAAGGCCGACAGGCTGAAACGATCAGCCAGGTAGGCTGCCAGATAGATCACCAGCAGCAGTTTGAGCGGCTCAGATGGTTGTAAATAGATACCACAACAGCCCAGCCACATCCGCGGGCCATATCCAAGCGGATTGGTTCCAAGGATCAGTGTCAGCGCGGCCAGGAGCAGGCCGCCGCTCAACCACAGGTATTTGTAATGACGTAAGTAACGCAAATTACTTGACAGGCGCAGGCCAGCGACAAAGACCATCATCGAGAAGACCATCCACCCAGTCTGGCGAAGCCCGAAAGCCGGAAAGAGCCGGTAAATTGTTAGCAGACCCCATCCCATCAGTAACCCGGCCACCGGCAGTAGGAGCGGATCTCGCTTAGGCAGGCGACGAGTGCTTGCGCGGTGAACCAGGTTGAACAGTCCCAACCAGGCAAAGAACCCCAGCCAATGTTGCCAGGCAATATCGGCTTGCAAAGAGCGGGCGCGCACCAGAGGCGCCAGGCTCAGCGCCAGGCTATAAAGGGCTAAAGCCAGGGCCGCCAGGTTGAGCAAGCGGCTCTGGCTGCGATCGGTTGAAGTCGGGTTGGCCAGAGCAATCAAGGATTACGGCAGGTATTTGCGAATCAGTAAATCTAATTGTTGGCGGGTCTCTGGCGGGATGACCGCTGGGTTTGTGATTAATGCATTAGCTAGCGCTTGCTGGCAGGTGCAGGAGTGGGGTTCGCTCAGCCCAGCGCGTACCAGGTTACGGATCGAATGCTGGGCAATCTCGGTATTGCGATTTAATATTTCGATCACCAAATCCACCGTGACAGGTTCTTCACTAATATGCCAGACGTCATAATCGGTAACGTGGGCCATCACACTGTAACATAGCTCTGCTTCACGCGCCAGGAAAGCCTCCGGCGAAGTGGTCATACCAATCAGCGCCATTCCCCAGCTTCGATAGACATTTGATTCGGCACGGGTTGAGAAGCGCGGCCCTTCAATGGTGATCAACGCGCCACCGCGATGGAGCGCAGCGCCTGCTTCTTCTACTGCTTTATATAGCCGGTTGGATAAGTCAGGGCAGAAAGGATCTGGGACACTGGCGTGAGCCACCAGCCCATTCCCAAAGAAGCTGTTCTTCCGTTGGCGCGTATTGTCAAAAAGCTGGTCGGGTACTACCACCTCCCCAGGGGCGAAGTCCTCGCGAAGAGACCCGACTGCACTGATGCTCACTACCCGCTCGGCGCCAAGCTGCTTTAAAGCAAACAAGTTAGCCCGGTAGTTGACTTCGCTTGGCGAAAGTGAGTGTCCCAGGCCATGCCGGGCCAGGAAAGCTACTGGTTGGCCTTCTAAGAGGCCACTGATAATTGGCGCGCTGGGCTTACCAAAGGGCGTATTCAGGTTGTGTTCCTGAGCTTCTTCCAGACCGGGCATGCTGTACAGTCCCGAGCCTCCAATCACTGCCAGGACGGGCTGGGGGGTTGATTTGGTTGGCATGGTTAGCTCCTTATTGTTCGAAAATCCCTCATAATTGCTCTGCCTACCCGGCAAGCTACTCTGGTTGCCCGCTGTCCGGTGTAGCGATCTGAACCTGAAAAACAAGCTGGCCGAAACATAACTCATCACCACTGGTCAGCACCACCGGGCTGGAGACTGCTTCCTGGTTCAAGCGGGTGCCATTGGTAGATTGTAAGTCTTCTACCCACCATTGGGTCATCTGGTATGAAAGCCGGGCGTGCTGTCCAGAAACGGTTTTATCAGCCAGGATGAGATCACAGGCTGGGTCGCGCCCGACGATTGCTTCGGTCGAACTACACTGAAATACTGGCTGAGTCAGATAACCACCCTGGAATAGACTCAACATTGGAATGGAGGGCATAAGCGGGAGCCTGGCCTGGCGGTTCAGATCCAGCCAGACGAGCCTCATCGACCAAGCCAGGAAGAGCAACAGGACGATGGTGATCAGAATGCGCAGGATAAGGAATAGGGTCGCCAGCATATCTGCGCCTCAATCGGAAAGTGGGACTTTCTGGGTATCTTCCGGGTAGGTCGTTTCCTGTCCATAAACGAGCGGTACACCCGAAAGCGAGACAACATCCCCAGGGATAAGCGTACTTTGCTTGACTCTTTCCCCATTAACCCAGGTGCCACCGGTTGAATCTAGATCAAAGATGACATATTGGCCGTGGACAGCGCGTAGTTGAGCGTGCAGGCGAGAGATCCGGGCATCCTCGATGACCAGGTGATTATCCGTCCGCCGGCCGATATTGATTACCGGTTGAGTGAGTGGGAAAATTTGCACCCCATCCACGATCAGGAAAGCATGCGCCGGGACTGTCTCGGCAGGCAGGCTGTTCTGGGTTTCCATTGCCGAAGTGCTGCCAAGGTTGACCCGGCTGTGGGTAGCCTGGACTTGGTATTGGCCCGGGAGAAGCTCTAGGGATTCCTGTATGCGAATTGCAAGCTGGCTTTGAAATTTCACGCCAGCCTGATTGCTTTCATCCTGGAGTGTTTGGGTCAGTCCTTCCAATAGAATCGGATTGGCGTTCAACTCAGCCGCCCATTCGGGGCTGGTGGACAGTATGAACAGGTTCGGTCCAATTAGGTCGCCATCCGGTCCGCTCTCGATGCCTGTAAGCATAGCCTGAACCAGGCTCGCTGCCAGGTCGCGTTGTGTTTGGACGGTTGGAAAAAGGCGCGCAGCATTGCCTTCGATAAAATTCTCCAGACGCTGTTCCAGGTGGCGTAAGCGAGTAGCTAGCTTTTGAGCCGGGTTGGGTGACCTTTTGCTCCACATCACAGGGGTATTATAATCGCAAGTCAGTGGGTAGAGATGGTAGGGATGTGGGAGTATAATCTTAATATAAGGTTTCCCGTTGGAACAAACCTGGCTGGTTTGGCGTCCTGAAATCAATGGAATTCACGTAAGGAGGTTTTCATGCGCGTATCGTTTCGGCCAATCTTTTGGCGCTTGTTGATCCTGATTCCCTTACTGATCAGCGCTTGTGGTCAACAAAAGCCCCAGACTACTTCGCTGCCAACCGCCGACCTCGATGAACCGGTCAAAACCCCGGCTCAGGAACAGCCCACAAGCCCGGAAGTCCTACCTGGTGAGACTACCCCGATTGAGCCAACCACTTCTGTAGCAATCGATTTTCCGGTTAGCGAACTACCAGTTTTTGCCAGCTTTTCGCTGCCGGAAGTTGACCGGACGGTCGTCCCTCCCGCCCTGGAAGCTGAGGCTGATCTCAGCAATGTGCGAATTTCCTTTGCCCTTTCGAATGAGCAGCTTGAGCGGCTTGGCGATGTCGGTTTTGTGGTCAGCCCAGGTGACTATAAGGAATTCTTTACCCTGTACGAGGCGGCGCGTTATGACAACCAGCCGATCTTTGTGACCAGCGATTCGCTGCTACACGTTTACCACCTGCTGTTCGATAAAGTTTTACGCACTGCAGAAACCGAGTATTTCATCGACCTGTTAGGTGGGCTTAACCAGGCTACCCTGGCTCAACTGGATGCCCAATACCAGGAATTGAAAGGCAGCGCCTGGCAGGATGCGGCGCTGCGCTCGGTGGCGTTTGTCGGCGTGGCCAGCCGCTTGTTAGATCCCGAGGCGCAAATACCGGCTTATGCTGGCGACCTGGTGCAGGCCGAGATCGCGAATATCGAAGCTGCCGATGGGATGAAAAACTCGCCCATTTTCCCTGGCCTGGAGTTTGGCGAGGATTACACCCAATACATCCCGCGCGGCCATTACACCCGCAGCGAAGCCTTGAAGAATTATTTCAAAAGCATGATGTGGTATGGCCGGATGACCTTCCGTCTTGAGGGAGGTGATCCAGAAACCGGAAAAGCTGAGACGCGCTCGGCCCTGCTCCTGGTCCAGGCTTTGCGCAACAGCCAGGTCAACGGGCGGCCAGCGATGGACGTTTGGATGGATCTTTACGGGCCTACCTCCTTCTTTGTTGGGCGGAGTGATGACCTGACTGCGATTCAATACCAGGACGTGATCGATGCGGTGTACGGTGAAAACCCCAGCCTGGCGTCAGTGTCTGATGAATCCAAACTGGAACAATTCATCGAACTTGCCAAACAGCTCCCGCCGCCGCGCATCCTCGGCCTGGTCATCATGGATACGGATGATGAAACCAAATCCACGAAAGGCCTGCGTTTCATGGGCCAGCGCTTTGTCCCGGATGCGTATGTTTTTCGTCAGTTAATGTATCGCAATGTTGGCACGCGAGATAACCGGCGTGGCCTTCCAATGGGCCTCGACCTGCTGGCGGCGATGGGCTCAGAGCGTGCTTACCAGCTTCTTGAGCGGGCTGGCCAGGCGGAGTATGAAAATTACACTTCCCAAATGGAGAAGATGCGCCAGTGGTTGGGCGGCCTGAAGGTAGAAGAATGGACGGAAACGCTTTACAACACCTGGTTGTACACCTTCTTCCCTCTCCTGGAAGTGCCCAGGGAAAATTATCCGGCTTTCATGCAGTCAGCCGCCTGGCTGGATAAGCAATTGAATACCAGCCTGGGAAGCTGGACTGAACTGAAACACGACACCATCCTATATGCCAAGCAGGCTTATGCTGAGCTCGGCGGCGGTCCCCCGCCACCACCCCCTCTTCCGCCCAAGGGTTATGTCGAGCCGGTGCCTGAATTCTATGCTCGCTTGAAGGCTTTGACTGAGCTGACCCGCAGCGGTCTGGAGAGCCGGGGGTTACTGGCCGAATCCGACGCGGATAACCTGGCTCGCCTGGCTGACCTGGCTGGTGCGTTGCAGCAGATGGCTGAAAAGCAACTCCGCGGTGAGGCGTTGACCGACGAAGAGTACGAGCGAATTCGTTACTACGGCGGTGAGTTAGAGCACCTGACGATGGCTGCTGCGGATACTGAGGACACTGAAGATCCTAATGCGCCTAAGTTCCTGGATGAAGAGCCGCAGGCAG
>JAYRWF010000258.1:0-4929 GCA_041918195.1 Anaerolineales bacterium | reverse complement strand
GCCTCTGGCAAGGGTTTGTTGTTTAAATATATGGATCACAAAATTATCTATTAGGAAAAGGTGATATGCCGAAAAAATCAATCCTCCGTATTGGACTGCTATTCTTGCTGGTTACCATCGTGCTGGCTGGTTGCGGCGCGGCTGAACCAGTCGCCTCCCCGGTTGAGGCGACCCCCGTTCCGGCCGGCCCTTTTGTCTTGACTGATGGTCTGGACCGGCCAGTCGAATTTGAAAAACCGGCCCAAAAAATCGTCTCCATTGCTCCTTCAAATACCGAAATCGTTTTTGCGATCGGAGCCGGAGCGCAACTGGTAGGACGCGATGAATTCTCGGATTATCCTGAAGCGGCCAAATCCTTACCCAGCGTGGGAGGTGGTTTCGGCGCTCTAGATACCGAAACCCTCATTGCTCTGCAGCCTGATTTGGTCCTGGCTTCGGAGCTAACCCCACCCGAGCAGGTGGCTGCCCTGGAGAAGTTGGGCTTAAAAGTCTATCTGCTGGCCAACCCGCTTGATCTGGAAGGGATGCTCGAAAACCTGCGCCTGGTTGGGCAGATCACTGGAAAACAGGCTGAAGCTCAAGCATTATTAGATCAATTAGCCTCTCGTATAAAAGATGTTGATGAAAAATTAGCCCAGGCGACTGAAAAGCCGTTGGTGTTTTATCAACTGGATAGTACTGACCCCAATGCCCCCTGGACCGCTGGAGCTGGTTCTTTCATCGATACCCTGATCAACCGCGCTGGCGGTTTAAACCTGGGCGGTAAACTGAAGGATGCCTACGCCCAGATTAGTATCGAGCAACTCCTGGTTGAGCAGCCCGCTGTAATCCTGGTCGGTGATTACACCTGGGGTGGTGTGACCGCCGAAGCAGTCTTGGCCCGTGATAGCTGGTCGGGGATCGAAGCGATAAAAAACCAGCAGGTCTTCATCTTTGATGATAACCTGATTAGCCGCCCAGGCCCTCGCATGGTGGATGGCCTGGAATCCATGGCCAGGTTGCTCCACCCTGAGTTGTTCAAATAGTTACAATGAAACCGGACCTGCGGCCTTACCTCTGGAATAGCTTGATCTTGATCGTGGTATTCGTGCTGAGTATCGCTGTAGGTTCGGTGTTTATTCCTCCCCAGACCCAGCTCCGCATGCTGCTGGCCCAACTACCGGGTGTTGCCCTGGTACCAAATTGGCCAGACACTTTCAATACCATCTTGTTTCAAATCCGCTTGCCTCATGCGGCTTTAATCGTCCTGACTGGTGCAGCCCTCGCCAGTAGCGGAGCAGCCTACCAGGGCCTTTTCCGCAACCCCCTCGCCGATCCTTACCTGATTGGCGCGGCTACCGGCGCAGGGCTAACCGCCGTCCTGGCGATGAGTATCCGCTGGCCAGGCAACTGGTTGGGGTTATATTCTGTTCCGGCCGCCGCCTTCATCGGTTCTCTGGCCACCGTTTTCCTGGTTTATGGGTTGGCACGCAGTGCCAAGATCACCTCCAGTGCTGGATTGATCCTTGCTGGCGTTGCCGTGAGCTCCTTTGCCACCTCCCTGACCTCATTTTTGATGCTGCGCTCCAGCGCCGAATTACGCCGGGCGCTGTCCTTCCAACTGGGCGGGGCGCTCCTTCCTGGCTGGGAGCCGGTCCTGGCGATCTTGCCCTACGTCGTGGTGGGCATGGCGATGCTCCTGGCTCTGGGCTATTCCCTCAATGTCCTTCAATTTGGCGATGAACAGGCTCAACAGCTTGGCCTACCTGTTCAAAAGCGAAAATTACTGATCATCGTCGCAGCTTCTCTGGCGACTGCCTCTGCCGTGGCTTTTGCTGGAATTATCGGCTTCATTGGTCTGGTTGTGCCCCATATCGTCCGGATCATCTGGGGGCCAGATTATCGCCGCATCATCCCCCTCTCGATCCTGGGCGGAGCCAGCGTCCTGCTCGTGGCCGATATTGTCGCCCGGACAATCCTCGCCCCCCAGGTGCTTCCAGTCGGGATTATCACCGCTCTGATCGGAGCACCGTTCTTTTTATGGGTCCTCCGCCGGGCCCGGCTGCGCGGAAGTTTGTAAAGTGAGCTTGCTATGCTAGAGATCGATTCCATTCAAGTCAGCTATGGTTCACAGGCGATCCTGAAAGATGTCAGCCTGAGCCTCGAAGCCGGGCAAATCCTGGCTCTGATTGGGCCGAATGGCGCCGGTAAGACTACCTTGCTGCGAGCCATCAGTGGGCTTCAGCCGTTGCGCTCAGGGAATATTCGCGTTGCTGGCCAGGACATCACCGTCGTGAAGCCAGAACAGCGTGCCCGTTTGTTGGCGGTTGTTCCCCAGGCACGCAATTTACCACCTGACTTTACGGTGTTTGAAACGGTCTTATTTGGTCGCACACCCCATATCAATTGGTCAGGTAAAACTAACCCCCATGATCTCACTGCGGCTCAACGAGCCCTCGAGCTGACTCAATTAGCGCCGTTTGCTCATCGCGCCGTCGGCGATCTATCGGGTGGTGAGCAGCAGCGTGTCCTGGTTGCCCGCGCCATCGCTCAGCAAGCACCGCTTGTCTTGCTGGATGAGCCGACCACCCATCTCGATCTGCAGCATCAGTCCAGCTTACTTAACCTGCTGCGCCGCCTGGTTCTCGAGCAGGACCTGGCGGTCTTAATGGTCCTCCACGATATTAACCTGGCCAGTTTATACGCCGATCAAGTTGCCCTTCTTGTCGCCGGAAAAGTGTGCGCTGTGGGAAAACCGGCTGAGGTCGTTACGGCCGAAAACCTCCATCGGGCCTATCGAATCCCCGTCGAAGTGATTGAGCATCCCGCCTATGGAACTCCGTTGGTTTTGCCAGATGGAAGGAATGAAACGGTTCGCTGGTAAGCTGGATGGTGACCGGGTGGGGCCGGTAATCAGCTCAAGTCAGATTTGCGCTGCCGTTCAAGGCGGCCTAGAGGCCTTTAACTGCTGTCGCCAATAACATCAACGCCAGCCCTACGAAGGCAATCCAAAAAGCGTACGCCTCAACAGCAGCAAAAACACCAACTGCCGCAAGCAGTCCAACAATTCCGAGCAGCAATGCCACCAGCCAAACGATAAATTTCGGTTGAGAAAGTTTCATCAGTCAGCTCCTTTGTTATTAATTGTTGTTAGAAAAATCCACAACTTGGCCCCACCCATCAGCCATCTCATTGATTTTAGCAGAACATTGTAAGAAATAATAAGTTAATTTGCGCATTTTCGGTGTTTAATTGATTAGCCACCCAAAAAGGAGCCTGGCGCTGCCGGGCCAGATGCTGTAAACCAGGTAACAAACCAGGGTAAAAGGCAGCCCAAGCAATTGGTAAACCTGGCCGGTAAAAAATGCTGCGACGAGATAATAACCGCCCAGGCAGGCGAGCAAACCGCTCAAGTATAGCGCTGCGCCAGGCCAGAATGTCGCCCCGGCCAGGGATCCGTCGATCGTCAATCTGGAGAATGCCGCCCAACCCGCCAGCAAGAAACTGCTGGTCAGCAGGGTAGATGCGATGTACGCGCCACTGCGCTGGTAAAGGTTCAACCGCAACACGCGCTGGAAAACACCCAACAAAAATGCCAGGATAATGGTTGCTAGCAGCAGAAAGCCCAGGCCCTTCGCCAGGCTGGCGACCAGGCTCAACCGATCCAGTGGCCAAAGCAACAGCGCGCTAACCCCTAGAAAAACACCATTCAAGACCAGCGTAACCAGGAAATTCCACAAGTTCTCCTGGTTTTCATCCAGCAACCAATCGATTAGCTTGCCCATTTCCTTTTAGAAGTCAGCAATGTGACCGCGAAAAATATCAACCCGAGCGTTGCAACGACCAGCCCTTGCAGGATCGACAAAAAGGCCAGGAAGGTGCTGGTCATATCGGGCAGCGTCCACGCCACCAGCGGCCCATTGAACGCAAAAGACCAAACCGCCGGCAAGAATACAATTCCTAGCACTGTAAAAGTAAACCCCAGGTGGATCAGGCCTGCCTGGAGCGGCTCTTGACGCCCCATTTTCAAGGCGGCAGTTGCGATCAACCAGGCAATCACGTATCCAAGGCTGGTGCAGATCGCACTGGTTAGAATAATATCGCCGGAGCTGAGCACAGAGCTGAGCGAGTAGGTCCGGCCGAAAATCAAACCATATGCCAGGTGAAATATTCCCAGGTAAATCCCTGTCCCCAACAAATACCAGCCAAAATAATTTGGTCGCTGCTTGGCAACCAGGTAGATTGCCAACAAGAGCAGGAAACCGACCAGCACAAACCGCGGCAGGCGGTCACGATTGAGCCGCGCTTCTTTCAGTTCGTTCATGGCTGCCTGGTACACGGAAACAGGTTCTTTTCCCCCCTCGATCGGATCAGCCTGGGAAACGACATTCAGAGCTTTGGCGTAGGCAGTATACAACGCTTGCTGTTGCACCCGGCTGGCTTCGACCAGTTCGGCCAGTTGTGTATCACTGTACTGGAACATTTCGGTTAACACCCTGCCCTGGGAGATTGCAGGAATATTTGCTCCCAACAATGCAGTAATCGTCGGTGCAATATCAACTTGCTGGATATCCGGGTACTCCCCCGGCTTAACCCCTGCGCCAGCAACCACAAAGGGTTGGACCAAGACCACCGCATCCTGGCCGCCATGCCCTCCAGAGTCGATCTGTCCGTGGTCTGAAAAAATCAGTACGCTATCCTGGTTCAGGTCGAGTGTGGAAACTATCTTCTCGATCAACTGATCAGAACGCGCCGCAGCCTGGTCCCAGCGCGGATCCTTAGGACCGCCTTCGTGATGCCCAGCATAATCCACCTGGTTCAGGTGAACCAATAAAAATGGGTACTCCTGGCTTCGGATGAAATTAATCGCCGCGGCTGTGGTCTTCTGGTCGGCTACATCGGTTTCCTCGTACACCAGAAAGCTGTCGTCCAGGGCGAAAGCGGGAATTC
>JAYRWF010000257.1:0-1792 GCA_041918195.1 Anaerolineales bacterium | reverse complement strand
GCTATGCGCATGAGGGCGTAACCTGCGAGTCCTGCCACGGGCCGTTCCAGCCGGGGCACCCTTCCAGCCTGATGCCGATCACCCCAAATGCTGACCTGTGCAGTCAATGTCATAAGACGACCACCGATGAATGGCGCGCCAGCCCGCACTACGCCGCCGATATCCAATGCCAGGCTTGCCATAACCCACACTCGCAGACCCCACGCGCAGCCAGCGTGACTGAGCTGTGCACCAATTGCCACAAGAACATGGGCGACTCGTTCACCCACGGCACGCACGCCGATGCTGGGCTGGAATGCAGCAACTGCCACATGTACACCGCGCCGCGCACTGAAGATGCGATCATGGGTCTGGTGCCAACCGGTCATACCTTTACCGTCGGATCCGAAACCTGTATCGGCTGCCACAAAGACACAGTCCATACTCGGGATACGATTGTAAAACTTTCAGGCCAGGCTGAAGGCATCCAGGTTGCAGATGCTGAGACACTCCAGAAGACCGTCAGTGAACAAGAAATGCAAATCCAACAATTAGAAGCGACCAGCTCGGTCCGTTTATACACCGGGTTGGCGCAGGGTGCGATTGTCGGCCTGGTGACAGGCGGCGCGGCAGCCTGGGTAGTCAGCCGCCGGATCCGGGTCGTGGAGGAAGAAGATGAGTAAGAAAACCAAGGTAAAAGTCGAACTGACCCGCCAGGATGTTTTAAAGGTAGCCGGCGCGGCGGCAGGCTCGGCGATTGCCGCCCAATTTCTGACTACCGGACCGCTTTCGCCCTTTTCAACCCTTAAACAAGGCCAGTTGGAAGGCGCTAGCGAAGCCTCCGGGCATGGCGCGGCTACGGGCGCCTTCCATTGGGGCATGGTAATCGACCTGAACGCCTGCATTGGCTGCGAGTACTGCCAGCGGGCCTGCAATGCAGTCAATGATGTCAACCCGGAGCGCCCCTGGAACCTGGTGGTGGAAGAAAAAACTTCCACCGGCACGCCGTTCTTTTTCACCCGGCCCTGCCTGCACTGTCAGAACGCCCCGTGCGTGGAAGTCTGCCCGGTCGGCGCGACATACCACCGGGATGACGGCCTGGTAATCATGGATTATGACCGCTGTATCGGCTGCCGCTATTGCCAGGTAGCCTGTCCGTACGATGCGCGCAAGTTCAACTGGGAGACCTACGAAGCTGAAAATCCGAACGTGCCGACCTTTGGTTTCCCAGAAGTCGAGCGCAGGCCGCGTGGGGTGGTCGAAAAATGCACTTTCTGCGTCCACCGGATCGACGCCGCCCTGAAGAGCGGCCAGATGCCTGGGGAAGACCCCGGTGCCTCCCCGGCTTGTGTCAATATCTGCCCAGTGCATGCACGCGTGTTTGGCAACCTGAAAGAACCAGAGAGTGAGATCTCGAAAATCCTGGCTGCGCAGCCGACCATCCGGCTGCGCGAGGAGCTCGGCGCTGAACCCAGCGTATATTACATCCCGCCGAAGGAGGGCTTGTAGCATGGCTACCCTGACTGAAGCTCGAAAAAGACTTCCAATCTCGCCCGGGATGCTGGCCTGGCTGGGTTTGATCGCAGTATTCCTGCTGATCGGGCTGACCTCTGCGCTACAGGTTTTCATTAAAGGCCTGGAAATCACCAATATGTACGATACCGTACCGTGGGGATTGTGGATTACGATCGACCTTTCTTCGATTGCCCTGGGTGCTGGCGCGTTCACCCTCTCGGCGGTGGTTTACATCTTCGGGCTCAAGCGTTTCCAGTCGATCGTCCGCCTGGCGGTTTTTGTCGGATTTATTGGCTAT
>JAYRWF010000256.1:0-1887 GCA_041918195.1 Anaerolineales bacterium | reverse complement strand
CCCGCCGCCGCGAAGAACAGCGCAACCAATCCTGGGGAGCGCGTTTTGGGCGGGGCGCATTTCATGTCAACTTCCCGCCCACGCCGCCAGTTCCGCCCAAGGAAGCAGTCAGCAATGAAGAACGCCTGGTGATATTGCGCATGTTGGAGCAAAAGAAGATCAGCCTGGAAGACGCCGAACAGCTCCTGGCTGCCTTGGAAGGTAAAGAGAGCTAGGGTTGACCGATGGATAATTCAAGCGAGCGGATGCGCATCCTGGAAATGATCGAAAATGGCCAGATCAGCGCCGAAGAGGGCCTGCGTCAACTGGCCGAATTGCCGGCCGCCCCGGCGCCAGAAGCCGGGGAACCTGGCGATCCGGTAGCAGCATCTGAGCCTGGGAGAGCTGAATTTGCCTCGAATGGCGTTGGCGCATCCAGCTTCGCCAGCCGGGCAGATGGGGAAGCGCTGCGCCCGGATGCCATCAGCCAACCGCTGCGCGAGGATTTTGAGCGCTGGAAGGGATACTGGATGATCCCGTTTTGGGTTGGGATCGCCATCACCATCGCCGGGGGGTTGTTGATGAACTCGGCCCTGCAGCGCTCGGGAGTCGGCTTCTGGTTTCTCTGCGCCACGTTGCCGTTCATCCTCGGTGTGTTGGTGATGTTGGCTGGGGCTTATTCGCGCACGGCTCGCTGGCTGCACGTACGTGTTCAGCAGCCGCCAGGTGAGCGCCCACAACGGATTGCGATCAGTTTTCCTATCCCAATTGGCCTGACATTCTGGTTCTTGCGCTCTTTCCGCTCGAGACTGACTGGTTTGGAGAATGTCCACCTGAATGTTGATCAATTGTTGTTCGCGATGCGCGATTCAGCCTCTGCGGATGAACCGATTTATATCCGCGTGGATGACGAAGATGACGGCGAAAAAGTGGAAGTTTATATTGGATAGAGAGGAGGGAGGGTATGGCAAGCAGTGAAGAGCGCTTGAAAATCCTCAAAATGGTCGAAGAGGGCAAGATTACCGCCGAAGAAGGCGCCAAGCTCCTGGCGGCTTTAAGTGAGAGCCGCAAGACAGCCAAGAAACCCACCTTGCAGGGTCCAGGTTCGGCGCGTTGGCTGCGCGTGCGGGTCACCGATATGGTTACTGGCAGGGCCAAGGCTACGGTCAACCTGCCGCTGCGACTGGTGGATGCCGGGCTGAATATCGCTTCGCAATACGCGCCTGGGGTGGCCTTTGATGAGCTGGTTGAGGCGATTAATGCTGGCGCGGAAGGCAAGATTATCGACGTGATGGACGAAGAAGACGGCGAGCACGTCGAGATTTTTATCGAGTAAGCAAGTTCTTTTCGCTCATGAAAATGGGCATTTCTAAATAACCGGCCTGGCTGGTTTTTTAGAAATGCCCATTTTTCCGCTTCTTTTATCGATTAGAATCGATAAAATGATGGCTGATTGGCATTTTGAGCTTCCGATGGAGCAGGGAAGCCGGCAGGTTAGACTGCCGCGCCCCTGGTTGGGACAGTGGGTGGAACCGGCTCCTCAGAGCCCGCTGGTCGACCCGCTGGCTGGCCTGCGACATGCGCTCGATGCTCCAATTGGCTCTCCCCGGCTGGATGAGCGAATCCGGCCTGGCCAGCGGGTGGCGATTATTGTGGATGATATCACCCGCCCTACCCCGGCTCACCTGGCGCTGCCGGAGGTGCTGGATCGCCTGCAGCGCGCCGGTATCGCTCGCTCGGATATCCAGGTCGTGCTTGCTCTGGGAACCCACCGGCGAATGTCGATGGAAGAACAGATTGCCAAGCTTGGCCAGCAAGTCGTGCGGGATTTCCCGATCGTGCAGTCGACGACTGCCAGTTTATCGGACATGGTTTACCTGGGGGAAACGGCCAATGGCATCCCAGCCT
>JAYRWF010000255.1:0-3507 GCA_041918195.1 Anaerolineales bacterium | reverse complement strand
TGTGCAGAGTCAGGGTGGTCATGTTGTTGCCGAAGACGATTTCTTCCGGCCGGGCGGCGTTGTAGAAGTCGGCCATGGCAGCGTGGGCCTCGTCCAGCACTGCGTCGGATCTTTGGCTCGTCAGGAAAGCCCCGCCGTGATTGGCATTATGCTGAGTCAGATAGGCAGTGACCCGGTCAAGCGATGGACGGGCGATTTGGGTTCCGCCAGGGTTGTCGAAGAAAATCACTCCAGCCTGCTGTTGCAGGGCCGGAAACTGGCTGCGAATGGCGTTCAGGTCGAGGGGCATAAGGTTCTCCGGGTTTGAAAGGGATAGGATTTTAATTAAACGAGTTCAATTATCGTTGCTATTAAAGCTTCATTCAATCTGCTGGGCCAAGGCTTCGGCTGCCTGCAGCTCTTCTGGGGTATTGACATTTTGAAAACACAAACCCAATGTGTCAAAAGGAAGAATGTCTTCCTGCCGCAAGATTTGTACCTTTACCTGGCTGAACCAGGCATCGACGCGCCATTTTCCAGCTTGCAAAGCTGCCTCGATGGCTGGCAGGCAACTCTCCCGGCGATAGACGGCATGGAATGGCTCCAGACCTTCGCCGGAGTGAGGGATTACCAGGTCGTTCTGGTTTGCCAGGAGCATATCTCGCTCGGCGCCAGCCAGAGCCGGGCTGGCAAAGGGCATATCACAGGCGATGATTGCCACGCAGGGGTTTTGGGCTAGTTTGAGGGCGGTGTACACTCCACCCAGTGCGCCTCGTCCTGGGAGCAGATCGGCGTACAGGGGCAAGCCCAGGAACTGGTAAGCCTCCGGCCTGTTGGTTGTCACTAACATTTCATTGGCAATGGGGCGGAAGCGAGCAACAATCCGCGCAATCAGGGGTTGGCCCAGGAACGGTAGTAGCGCCTTATCCTGTCCCATGCGACGCGATTCGCCTCCGGCCTGGATCACGATTGTCAGCATAGAGTTGATTATAATAGATATACGGACTGGTGATCCTGAGGAGTGTGTTCTATGACCTCGCTGGCAGAATATTTTGACCGGATGACCGCGGAGGGGGAGCTGTTTGAGACTTTACCCAACCGTGAGTTGCGTTGCCTGGCTTGCGGCCACCGCTGCCTGATCCGCCCGGGTAAGCGCGGGATCTGCCAGGTTCGTTATAACGAGTCCGGTAGCCTGCGTGTTCCCTGGGGTTATGTTGCCGCCTTGCAGGTCGATCCAATTGAGAAAAAGCCTTTTTTTCATATTCTCCCTGGCAGTGAAGCGCTGACCTTTGGAATGTTGGGCTGTGATTTTCACTGCGCCTATTGCCAAAACTGTTTTACTTCCCAGGCCATGCGCGACCCGGCTTCGGATGCCGCAGCCGGGTTGGTCCGCCAGATCAGCCCGGAACAGGTGGTGCGCTTGGCCCGGCGCAGCGGGGCGGCCCTGATTGCATCCTCTTACAATGAGCCGTTGATTACTTCCGAATGGGCCGTGGGCATTTTTCAACAAGCTGTCCAGGCTGGCCTGAAATGTGTCTTCATCTCGAATGGCAATGCCACCCCGGAAGCACTACGCTATCTTCAACCATACCTGGTTGGGTATAAAATCGACCTCAAGACGATGCAGGATAAGCAATATCGCAAGTTGGGCGGCGTGTTGACGCCGGTCCTCGAAAGTATTCGTCTGGCGCATGAGCTCGGCCTGTGGGTGGAAGTTGTTACCCTGGTGGTGCCTGGATTCAATGACAGCAATGATGAGTTGATGGATGCCGCCCGTTATATTGCATCGGTCTCGCGCGATATCCCCTGGCATGTCACAGCCTTTCACCCAGATTACAAAATGCTGGATGCCCCGCCGACGCCGGCTCGGACCATTATTCGAGCAGCCGAGATCGGCCAGGAGGCCGGGCTGAATTACGTTTATGCCGGAAATATCCCTGGCAGGGTCGGTGAGTATGAAAGCACCTATTGCCCGCACTGCCAGACGCGCCTGATCGAGCGGATCAGCTATTCTATCCAGCGCTATTTATTGACCGCCCAGGGAACCTGCCCGAAATGCGGCCAGGCTATTCCAGGAATCTGGCCTGAGCATCCAGCCCAGGTTCAGTTGGATGGACTGGGAATGCCGCGCTGGATTCGCTAGCCTGGTTTTCGCAGCGTTGCCCGGTAAACAAAGCGGTCGATTGCCCCGAAGCGATATTTATATTCCTCATCGCCGCGCATGAAGTCGAAGGCGGCGCGCTGGTGCTCATTTGCCCACTTCAGTAAATGCCCCAGCAAAACCCAGCCGGGCGAGAGCTCCCGGAATTTGAAGTTCAAGCCCGAGTTATAGACCCAGATATGCCCGTTGTAATCGAAATTCAAATAACTGGCAGCTTTCTCACCATTTACTTCCATAAAAGCTAACTGAAGCCAACCAGCGGTGAAGATTTCTGTGATCGCCGCTTTCATTTGTGTGCGCATCTGGGGAGTTAAAAAGCGGTCTTGTTCAGGATCTTGGGCCATTAAAGACAGGAACTCTTCGCTTTCCTGGTCAAGAGTGGCTGGATCTTCCACAAAATACCAGCGCACCGGGATTTCGCTTTCTTCGGCGCGGCGCATTTTACGGCGGATTTCGTGGCGCTGCTTTTTATCGATCCCGGCCAGGTAGGTCTCCCAATCGCCAGGCAAAGGTATGTAGGGGGATTTCTGCAGCGGGGATTGCTGGTAAGACCAGCCGCGCTGCTGCGCTGCCGCATCTAAGACTGGTAGGGTCGGAGAATAATCTGGCAGGTTATATAAATCGATCACTGACCAACCAGGCGCTTGAGCGCTGTCCAGTAGATCAAGAAGCTGACTGGTAAATTCAGGCAGTTTCTTGGTGCGTACGATCAGATCCAGGTAATCGGAGATTTCGATGCTGCCGATCAACATCAGCGCCCGCTCGCCAGCCAGATTCTGGGTCACAAACAGGGGTGCGATTCCAACCAACTCACCATCTGTTTCCCGGCCGGTCACCACGAATAACTCGCCGTGCGGCCATTCTCCGCCACCAAGGGTTTTCCACCAGGTGGACAGGTATTCATATCGCAAAAATGGTACATGACTTGCACTGCAACAACTTAACAGATCATTCCATTCTTGTGATATGGCGTTAATTTCGTCCAGAGTACGCAGAATGTCGAGATGCATCATCAATTTTAGCCAATCGTATTGTTCATTTTAACCAACAGGCATTTTTTTATCCCCTGCATTTTACCAGTATAATCGGGTTAAGTAGTCTCAGACAACAGGTGGTCGACTTATGGCGAATTCATTCGATATTGATTTATTGCCGTTGTACCGCCGGGCCGGGCAGGACCAGCCGGTAATGCCCGGTTTAGCAGCCCCGCGCAAGCCGCGCCGGACCGCGCGCAGCCGCGAAGCCGACCAGTTGATGGTTTACCTTGCCCTGACTGGCAATGCCACCCTGCCGCTTGACCTGCATGAATCGCTGATCAATGACCTGGTAAAGACCTATTATGACACGAATGGCTCGGTCACGGCTGC
>JAYRWF010000254.1:0-2361 GCA_041918195.1 Anaerolineales bacterium | reverse complement strand
TAGGGCAGCTTGAGAAAGGCGCGTGGCGCTGTCTTGAAATACAGCATCATAGAATCCAGCCCACAAGCGATCGTGACCGCTTGCCACCCCCAAGCCAGTTGGCGAAAACGTAGCCACTGCTCCATTTTGGGCGGTGCGGATAAAATCTTCTGCCAGCGAGGGACCAATGCTCGGGTGAAGCCAATACCCATCCAGGCAGGTCATCGATAAGACGATCGGCAGCTTTCCGCTATTCGATAGAGAGAGAATATCCTGGTTAATCCATAGTTGCTCGCTGGCCCAATAATTGACTGAACCATGCCCGGTGTAATTCACAAGATAAGCCCCTGTCTGGTTAAGAGCGGTCAAAGCGGCCTGGGTCAAGGCGGGGCAGGCTCTCGAACCAGAGGCGACGCAAATACCGGCGCTCAAATAATCATCCAGGTAAAACCGGTCAGATGTAAAGCCAGCCGGGACGTGATTATTGATGATTGTTTCCGATGAAGTTTTGAAATTACCAGCCTGAGGATCGTAGTTGTCAGCCATGAAGACCAGGTTTTTTTGCCAGGCTTGAGCAGGATAAGCTTCATAGGCAATCGTCTTAGCAATCACATTGGAAAGCTCTGCCGGGTTATTGACCGGGATCCGGCTGATGGCGACATCCGGCAAGGGATCGGTACCGGCCACAGTCGCCAGCAAGTTGGCGCTATCTACTTCTCCCTGCCAGGGATCGACCCAGCTCAAGTTGGGCGGCATAGTAATCGGCGCTGTGCCATAATTTGGCGACCCTTTAAAGTTCCAATGCCCATCCCCAACCAGGATGACATAGGAAGGTGGTTTGTTCCAATTGGCAAAAGTGAAAGCCAGGAAATTTTTTATGGCGATCGGGTTGTAAATCCCGTCATTGAACTGGTTAAAGATCGTTTGGATATCCACCAGCAGGGTTGATAAGCCTTGCGCAGCGCGATAATCTGCCAGTGGTTGTAAAGCAGGTAAAAATATTGGAGCAGCGATCAGGATGATATCAGCAGGCGTCGTAAAATCTACCGGCGTGTAAGCCTGGATTTCCGCTGGTAAGAGCGCTTGAGCTGGGCCCAGGTGGAATTCAGCAGTTCCGGAGGAATCAGCCGTAAAACGCGCCTGGCTGCCATCGTAAGCGAAATCCAGGATGCGTACAGGCTGGAGCGGGTCGGTGATATCAAAAATCGAAAGATCGTTGCCACTGAACCCAGAGACCCGATACGTATGCCCCCCCGGATTGGTTTCAGTAAAAGTCAGCCGGTTATTTCCGGCTTTATACAGGCGTTGGTAATCGAATTGGAACCAATCCAAGAACAAATATTCCACCGTCATACCTGGTGTTTTGTTCACCACCAGATCGATTTGGTTACTACCATCTACCAGCCTGCTTTGATCGACCAGGGTTTCAAAATGGTAACGGCTTTTTCCTTCCCAGGTTGCATCGAGGATGGGTTGGGTGTGGAGTGGATCATTAAGATATATCTGGATGTGGTGATCTGGGCCTGCATAATCATTGGTATAGGCAGCCACTAGCTCGCCGCTGAATCGGACCTGGTGAACCCCAGGAGCTGGGGCGCTCAAATTCACACTGTAGATCCGGGTGGTGGAGGAAGAGGTCTGAATTTCATCCCAGAACCAGCTATCCTCGCCGGCAAACAGGATCACGCGCGAGCGAAGTGAAGGCTCTTCGTGAACCACGGCCGGATAGGAGGCGTTGCTGGTATTCCGCGCCACCCAGGGTAGAAAAACTTTAAGGGCCTGGGTTTGCTGATCCAGTTGACTTTCAAGACCGTTTTTAATCGATTTCGTTGATTGTGGAACAGGCCGGGCCAAACCTGAATCCACGGTTAACCAATAGACATTTTGATCGGTATATTTCTCCAGTTGGTCGGCGTTTAGAGCCGGCTTCCAGGTTGAGTAAGAGCCATTTGAAAGTTGAATCGTGAAGGAACGCCAGTTGACGTTTTCGTTCACGTATCGTTGCGCCATCCAATCACCGTAGAACTTCTGGCCATAAAAGACGAAGGAATCTCCCGGCCCAAAAAGGTCATTTTCATCCAGGTCGTCGTAAGAATACCCCACGGTTCGTCCCTGGTTGGTGAGCTTCAAATTCGTAAAGGTCAATTGCCCAACCGGAAATCCTGCTGCAGTGAGATTTTCATAGGTCAAACGATACAGACCATCATTTTGAATGGATATCCGGTAGAGTGGTTGAACAAAGTTTTCCACCTGGTCAGGTAGAAAAGGCGCGGCCGTTTGATTCAACCTGCTGCCCGGCAAGGTTCGCCAGGCGCGCGCCTGGTTATAATTCAGCAAGGAATGCTGTAGGGCAAGCTCAAACGGATTGTTCGGTTCTTCATC
>JAYRWF010000253.1:0-2272 GCA_041918195.1 Anaerolineales bacterium | reverse complement strand
TGTTCCAGTCGATCGACTCGGCCAGGACCAACGGGGCAATTGCATCGTAGAAATACAGGTGTGCGCTGCCGAGCAGCTCAGAGATCGCCTGCGATAGAGCTGGCGAGGTCAATGGCCCAGAAGCGATCACCAACGGTCCGTCTGGTATCGCCTGGACTTCTGCCCGCACCACCTGGATTAGCGGATGCTGGCTAATCCGCTGGGTGACCCGCGCGGCAAAGGCTTCCCGGTCCACCGCCAGCGCTCGCCCAGCCGGGGTAGCAGTCTGACGGGCGCACGCGATCAACAACGAACCTAGCCGGGTCAGTTCTTCCTTCAGCAGCCCTGGGGCGCGGTCAACCAGGTCAGAGCCGAGAGAATTGGAACAAACCAGCTCTGCCAGGTCGCCGCCCAGGTGGGCGCCGGTATGACGTTCCGGGCGCATTTCATACAGGCGAACCGGCACGCCGCGCCGGGCGGCCTGCCAGGCAGCTTCTGCCCCAGCCAGTCCGCCGCCGAGTATCGTCAGTGTTTGCATACCAGTTGACTTAACCATCCTTAAGATGGGGACAATTTTACCGTAGTATAATTCTTTTCCGTGAATGGATCGTTCATTACGATAAAGGAGTACTGCTATGAACCTTGGTCCGCTTGAAATGGGGATTATCCTACTGATCGTGATCTTGCTTTTCGGTGTTGGCCGCCTGAGTAAAATTGGCCGCGAAATGGGCAGCGGGATCCGCGAATTCAAAGCCGGCTTACATGAAGGCGAAGAAGACGAGAAGCAATCCGCAGAGAAACCGTCCGGCGACTCGGACGAGCAAAAACCAGCCGCCTGAGAGGTATATCCCGTTGTCGAACAAACTGATCCCCATCCTGCTCTTCATGGCCCTTTTATTCGGTCTATTGGGCGCGGGCGCCGGAACAGCGTCAGCCGCTTCTGACCCGGTCGTGCGCGCCGTGCTGTTTTTCTCGCCGACTTGCGGCCACTGTGAAAAAGTAATTCAACAGGATCTGCCACCACTCCAGGCGCGTTTTGGTGAGAGGCTGATCATCGCCCGGATCAATGTTACTGAACCAGCCGGTCAGCAGCTTTACCAGGCAACCGTTGCCCGTTTCAATGTACCGGACGAGCGACTGGGCGTGCCCACTCTGGTGGTCGGACAAGAATACCTGGTTGGCTCGACGGAAATTCCCGAGCGTTTCCCGGAAATTATCGAAATCAACCTGGCTACCGGCGTCGCCTGGCCAGACTTGCCCGGCCTGGAGCCGTTTGTCCAAGGGCTGGAAAAAGCTGCCCCGGCTGAAACCGCACCCGAAGCCGCCAGCGGAGTGCAGCGCATGATCCAGCGGTTCCTGGTCGATCCGCTCGGCAACTCGCTGGCAGTGGTAGTGCTGCTCGGCATGGTGATCAGCCTGGGGGCTGTTGGGTATTCGTTCGTCATGGGTGATGCACAAGAAGTCCGTTTCTGGCCGGCCTGGGTCATCCCGCTGCTTTCCGTGGTCGGGATGGGCGTGGCGATTTACCTGACATTCGTCGAAACCACCCAGACGACCGCAATCTGTGGTCCGATCGGCGACTGCAACTCGGTCCAGAAGAGCCCCTACGCCACCCTGTTCGGCTTTTTGCCGGTCGGCTTGCTGGGACTGATGGGCTATATCGCCATCCTGGGCTTGTGGCTGCTCCAGTTCCGCCTCTCCGAGGCCAATCGGCGATTGGCCTGGCTGGCGCTGTTTGCCATCTCTATTTTCGGGCTGTTGTTCTCGATCTACCTGACCTTCCTCGAGCCATTTGTAATCGGAGCAACTTGTATCTGGTGTATCAGCTCGGCGATCGTGATGACCCTGTTGGTTTGGGCGATCTTACCCCACGCCAGGCAGGCTGCCAGCCCAGGCGACGGGGACGAGTAAATCCCAACATGCACGAGTTGCCCGTAACCGAGAGCGTGCGTGACATCGTCGTGCGCCACGCCGAACAGGCCGGCGCCCGCCGGGTAAATGAAATTTACCTGGTGATCGGCGAGCTGGCCAGCATTGTCGATGATTCGGTCCAGTTTTATTGGGACATCATCGCCAAAGGTAGCCTGGCCGAAGGCGCCCGGCTGCACTTTCGGCGGATCCCGGCCGAGATGCGCTGCCAGGACTGCCAGACCGTTTTCCAGCCGCCTGAGGACAGCTACGACTGTCCCAACTGCCACAGCAGCCGCGTGATGGTCAGCGCCGGGCGTGAATTTTTTGTTGAGTCGATTGATATCGAAACTTAAAGGTAACTGATGAACCAGAGTCGTGTGGC
>JAYRWF010000252.1:0-5127 GCA_041918195.1 Anaerolineales bacterium | reverse complement strand
CGTGTCAGCAGCTTCTTGCGCTAACTCACGGTTAGCGCCAATGGCCAGCAGGTGACTCTTTTGAGGTTGGCGAGCCTGGTCGTGAATCTCCTCTCCGACCAGCAGCAAAACTCTATGTTTTCCTTTTTGATAATAGCCTTCAGGTCCGTTTACCCAGACATTGTGATCGGTAACAATTACTACATCTAGCTCAGCCTGGTGGGCCGCCTCGACGATTTCAGCGTGGCTACCGTGACCATCCGAGTAGGGAGTGTGCATATGAAGGTTAAGGACGATCTCGATCATTTGTGAGTGGATTGATTGACTAATCAGAGTTGCAAAGGTATAATCGGCGTGCTTAATCGACCAAACACTGGTTAACGACTGTTACTGGCAGTTGACGGTTTGCAGAACCAGTTCATATTTGTTGGAGGACCTCGTGAAGCTGTATGTTGATATCGCACTGATTATAACTTCGATTGCTCTGACGATTAGCGTCGTTTTGCAGAGCAAAGGCGCTGGTCTGGGCGGTTTGACCGGCGTGGATACGGGTGGTATTTTTGCTGCTCGGCGTGGCCTTGAGAAAACGCTCTTCCGGATCACCATTATCCTGAGCGTAATTTTCTTCTTGCTGGCCACCCTTTCGGTTATTGTTCGCAGTTGATATATTTTTCCCATGCGCCTGAGGCCTGGTTGCCGGAGGTTTGCCGGCTGCCAGGCCTCAGGCGCTGAATTCCTGCCGGTAATAATCAAGCCTAAGCAAGTAATTTTCCTACTATAATAGGCGATAGGATCAAGCCGGTAGTACCAAACTCTGCCGTTCCCTGTACCCATGAAAAAACTTCGTTGGCAAATCCTGGTTGTTGTCGTGGCGCTGGTTGCTATCGGGATAATCCTGTTTAGCCAGCAGCCTGCCTCGCTATTGCCTGGGGCAGCGCCGGCCCCGGCGCTTGAGCCGGCTTCTGGCGGCGTCTATACCGAAGCATTGGTCGGACAGATCGGACGGTTGAACCCAGTGTTGGATTATTACAATCCCACTGATCGCTCGATCAACCGCCTGATCTACAGTGGCTTGATTCGTTTTGACGACCGCGGCCAACCTCAGGGTGACCTGGTGGAAGCCTGGGGGATTTCTAAGGATGGACGTGTGTTCACCTTTTCCCTCCGCCAGAATGCTGTCTGGCATGATGGCCAGCCGGTCACCAGTGAGGATGTCCTCTTTACCATTGACCTGTTGCGTGATGAGAATATCCCCCTTCCCACTGACCTGCGCGAATTCTGGGGTCAGATAGAGGTCTTTGTGATTGACGAAAAGAACCTCCAATTTCGTCTGCCAGAGCCTTTCGCTCCATTTTTGGATTACCTGACATTTGGTGTACTACCGCTGCACATCTGGGAAGGTGTTTCCCCGAATGCGTTACCAGATTCGCAGCTCAATATTACCCCGATTGGCTCGGGTCCGTACAAATTTGACCAGTTATTGGCCGAGGATGATCAACTCCAGGGCATCCAGCTCTCTGCTTTTGCCGATTATTATCGCAAGCAGCCGTATATTGACCAGATCGTATTCAAGTTATATCCTGACTCTGCCTCCGCCCTGGCAGCTTATCAACAGGGGGAAGTTCTGGGCATTGGCCAGATTCCATTTGACTTACTCCCCGCTGCGCTGAAGGAACGTGAGTTGGCTGTTTATACCGGTCGCCAGCCGCGCCTCGGCCTGATTTACTTGAACTTGGATCAGCCCGCATTGCCATTCTTCGAGGATGCCGATCTGCGCCGGGCGCTGTTAATGGGTCTCAACCGCCAGCGGATGATTGATCGCTTATTAGGTTCGCAGGCAGTTCTGGCGGATGGCCCGATTCTCCCCGGCACCTGGGCTTATTACGATGGGATTGAGCGGATTGAATACAATCTGGAACGGGCATTGAGCATTATCCGGGACGCAGATTACACCATCCCGGCTGAGGGTGGCGAAGTTCGTTCGAAGGACGGTGTCCAGTTTGCTTTTGAACTAGTTTACCCGGATCAGGAACCCTATACCCAATTGGCGCAATCGATTGCTGCAGACTGGGCCAGGCTGGGGGTGAAAGCAACACTCAAGGCGGTCACCTATGATGACTTGCTCAATAATTACCTGATGACCGGTACATACCAGGCTGCTCTGGTCGATTTGAATCTTGGCCGCACGCCCGACCCAGACCCATATCCGTTTTGGCACCAGGCGCAAATTACCGGTGGGCAGAATTACGCACGCTGGAATGATGCCCAAGCCAGTGAATACCTGGAACAGGCTCGAGTCGAGGTAGATCAGGTTGAACGCCTGCGGCGCTATAAGAACTTCCAGGTGCGGTTTACCAATCAGATGCCGGCTTTACCTCTTTATTATCTGGTGCAATCGTATGGAATTGATAAAGCCGTCCAAGGGGTCCGGGTGGGACCATTATTTGAGTCCAGCGACCGATTCAACAACGTGATCGATTGGTACCTGACGGTGGAGCGAGTATCAGCAACCTTGAATAAATGATCAAAAAACCCTGTTGAGACGAACATCTCAGCGGGGTTTTTTGATCATCGGCTATGGTGAACGATTGTAGATTCGCCGGTAAAGGTTGTAAATCTCGTAGATGCTGCGCACGTATTCCCGGGTTTCCTCAAATCGGATCACTTCCAAGAAAAGGTCTGGATCATCCCCGGCAAGGTTCAGCCACGCACTGGCATTACCAGGCCCGCCGTTGTAGGCTGCCAGGGCGGCGTAAAGGTTCCCGCCGAACAGGTTTCGCTGGGTGTCCAGGTAATCCACGCCCAGCCGGATATTGATCAGCGGGCGGTTAAGGTCAGCCTGGATGAAATCTTCTGGCCAGCCCAGGTTCTGAGCAATCTCAGCCCCAGTCGCTGGCATTATCTGCATTAAGCCACTGGCAGCAGCGGAAGACTGGACGAAGCTCTCGAACAAGCTTTCCTGGCGAATTACGCTGAACAGGAACAGCGGGTGAAAACCATATTCTTCGGCAGCGGGTAGCACCAGGCTGCGGTAGTGGGTTGGGAAGCGCAGGTAGTTGAAATAGGCAGGGGCATTTAGGGTCTGGGCATCATCCATTCCGTCCAGGTTAAGCACCTGACGGGAAGCTAGTGCTGCCGTGCGGTAAAGACCCAGCTCGGAAAGGTAGCGTGCCAGCCAATAGGTCCGGAGGGGATCGTCCTTGATATCCACGCGCAAGGCTTCAAATTCCGCGCGCGCCTCACTAAACAGACCGAGCTGCCAGAGTTCAGCACCGCGCTGCAGGCGTGAATCGTTAGCCAACTCAGCCAGGCTGTTAAATTGTGTATCGCTTGGCAGGTTGAAGGTTGTGCTTAGCCAACTTTCAGCTTTGGCTTGCTCGCGGGATAGATCGACCCCCAGGTCATAAGCCAATGGAGGTGCAAATGGTTGGCGGTCCTGGAGCAAGTCGACAGCCCGCTCGCTGTAATAGCCAGTTGGATCGAGATCGGCTGCTGTTTCCCAGGCCGTTCGAGCAGCAGCCGGGTTGCCCATTTTTTCATGCGTCTTCCCAATCCAGAAATGTGCTTTTGCTCGTTCGCCTGGCTCGGGTACTGCGCCAGATAGCCGTTCAAAAGCCAGGTATGCCCCAGCATAGTCTTCCATCCGGTAGCGAGCCAGACCCGAAAGAAACAACGCCCGACCGGCGCGTTCATCGCCTGGGTAGAGATTGGCAACTCGCTCGAACAGCTCAGCAGCCTGGCCTAAGTCGCTGCCTAGCTCCGCGATTTGAGCTGCGTCAAATAGAAATTCTGCCGCACGCGGATGATCCGGAGCTAAATCGACAAACTCAAGCAAGGTCTTAATTGCTTCAGGATGCTGGTCCAGATCGCGCCACAGCGTATCGGCGGTCTGCTCCCAGGCTTCATCCCAGTAAGTGTGATCGGTGAAATTGAGAATGATCTTTTCCCAATCAATTAAGGCTGTATCCAGGTTACCAAGCCGGCGCTTGGCCAGGCCACTGTAATAACGGGCGGCGCCTGGGTCGGCCGGGTTATCCTGTAGGTACCGATCAAAGGCTGCCGCGGCAGCGCCATACTGGCCTGCAAAGTAATCCACCAGTCCACGGCTGAGTTCATCAACCGGTATGCCAGCATCCACCAGGACCACCAGGGCTGAATAGGAGTCGTAGGAGGTCGGGTAACGCGTAACTGCATCCAGGTAAGCAGCATAAGCCTGGTCGAGCTGGCCGAGTGCAGTGAAAATTTGGCCCTGGCGCAGGTCGATCAGCGCCCGGGTGTATTCGTTGCTGGTCCGGTTGTATAGGTCAGTGTAACGTGCCAGGGCCGTGGCGGTATCTCCGCCCAGGGCATAGGATCGGGCCGCTTTCATCTCGAGCAAGGTGCTGTCTAGCAAGCCAGGCGATTCCAGGGCTGCCAGGTAGTCCTGGGCAGCATTCAGGTAATCCCCGGCAGCAAAACGGGCATCGCCACGCAGCTCAAGAAGGTAGCCATCAATTTGACCTGGACGGCGGTTAAGGTACTCGCTGTAAGCCAGAGCTGCTTCGGTAAACTTTTCGAGTGCAGTGAATGCTTCTGCCAGGGCAAAATAAGCCGCCGGGACAGCCGGGTCAGTTGGGTAATTTTGGATCAAGGTAGAGAGGGTTTGGATAGCGGTTTCTGGCTCGTTATCCAGCAGGTCGGTGCGGCCCAGCCCTAATAGAGCGGCAGCCTGGACTGCAGGTTCCTGGCTGGCGGAAAGGGCAGTGTTGTATTCCAGCCGGGCTTGTTCCCAATCTCCGAAGCTAAGAGCCTGATCGCCCAGCTCGATCCGGGCGGCCGGGACCGGAGTAGGAGTCGGGCTGGGTGTGGGAGTGACTGTTGGTGTCGGGGTAAGCGTGGGAGATGGTGTCACGGTTGGGGTAGGCGTGGACCGCTCGAGCAAGGGCAGGTTTAGTTGTTCCGAACAAGCAACCAGCAGCAACGCCAGTGAACAAACCCAGAGCAGGTGTCTTAGTTTCATGTAAAAAACTATAACCTTCCCTGGGCGAACTGTCAACCGTAGTCTCAAGATTGGATGCGCATTCGGTGACCCCCCTCCGCTTACTTGACCTGTCAAATTACCTCGTTCCTGGTCAACACGAAAAAACACCTGCCTGGACATGCAAGATT
>JAYRWF010000251.1:0-2733 GCA_041918195.1 Anaerolineales bacterium | reverse complement strand
TGGCGCGCTGCAGGCTGCCGCCCAGGCTTACCTGGATAACCCCGGCGCGCCATTTATCTATGCCAACGGCTGGCGGGTAGACCACAAGGGGCGCAAGAAAAGCCGCGCCTTCGCCGAGACCCGCTTCAGCTTCAGTCGCTCGGCGCTGGTCTACGGGCTGAATTACATCCTCCAGCCAGCAACCTGGATCAACCGCCAGGCGTTGGATCGAGCTGGATCGTTGGATCGCAGCCTGGTCTACGTCGCCGACCTCGACCTGTGGATCCGGCTATCCGAGCTGGGCGAGCCGGTTTTCTTGCCCGACGAGCTGGCGGCAGTGCGCCAATACGGCCCGGCGCGCGGCGGCTTCGACCGCCTGGAAGAGCTGCGCCTGTTGACCGAGCGCTACGGCGGCCTGCCAGCTACCCCCGGCTACCTGAGCTATTACCTGGACCACCTGCACGAAATCGTCCGCCGCAATCCGCAGGCCTATCCCAGCGAGTACCTGAAGGAGCTGGAGCAGTTTTGGGGCGCGACCACCCGCTTGATGGAGATCTTCGGGGCGCAGTCCAATGGGCTGCCGTTCAACCAGAGCAAGATCGGAATCGAGCTGCGCAACGTGACCCATGGCGAGAGTGGCGGGATTTCCTTCCTGTTCGAAGGCGTTCTGGAAGCACTCTTCCGCCTGTATCCCGAGAATGAATATTTCGTCTTTGGCACGATTTTCAACCAAAACCTGACCCCACTGGCCGAGAATATTCACCGCTATACCTTGACCACCGACCAATACTACGAAGAAATGGGTGAAATCCTGCACCGGGAAAAGGTAAGCGTCCTGCTGCGTAGTTACCCGACCGCCGAGAAGCTGAAGTTCCCGCTTCGCCGGCAGATTGTCTTCATCCCCGATATCCAACACGAAGTCTTCCCGGAATTCTTTTCGCCGCAGATGCTGGAAGCGCGCCAGAAGGCTTTTCAGCAGGTGATGGCTTACGCCGCGGCGATCGGCACCCTGACCGAGTTCTCGCGCCGGACAATCCTGGAACACCCCGACAACCGCTGCCGGGATGTCTTCCTGATGCCGCCCGCTCTGACCCGCGCGCCCGGCAGCGAGAGCGGATCCGAGGCCCTGAGTGAGGCAGAAAACGCCCTGCTGCCCACCGGCCGTTACTTCTATTACCCCGCCAACCTTTTGCCGCACAAAAACCACCGCCGGGTTCTGCAGGCTTTCGAGCTTTTCCTGAAAAAGGCTACCCCGGAGAACAATTACGAATTCATCTTTACCGGTCACCCGGATGGCTGGGAGGCGCTGCAAAACGAGTTCGCCAGCCTGCCGGTCCGCCACCTGGGCTTCGTCCGCCCGGCGATGCTGCAGCGCCTGTATCAGGGCGCAACCGCGCTGGTCGATTTCTCGCTCTATGAAGGCTTTGGCATGCCCTTACTGGAAGCCTTTGAGGCCGGCGCGCCGGTAATTTGCAGCAACAATACCAGCTTGCCCGAAGTCGGTGGCCAGGCTGTACTGACCTGCGACCCACTGGATGTCCCCGCGATGAGCGAGTGCATGCTGCAGATCAGCCATGATGAGAGCCTGCGCACCCGCCTGGTCGAAGCCGGGCGTGGCCGGTTAGCGAACTATTCCTGGGAAGCATCCGCCCAGGCGCTGATGGAAGCCATCCGACGGGTCAGCAACCCCGACCTGGCGACCCGGAAAATGGACAGCTCGCTGCTAGACCAGCCGGGAGAAGATCTGCCTCTGGTGACAATTGTCACCCCCTCTTACAACCAGGGTCGCTTCCTGCGCCGGGCGATCGAGAGTATCCTGAACCAGACTTACCCGAACATCGAATACATGGTGATGGATGGCGGGTCGAAAGACGAGTCGGTCGAAGTTCTCAAAAGCTATGGTGACCGCTTCCCATGGGTTTCGGAACGCGATAAAGGCCAGACCGACGCGGTCAAGAAAGGCTTTGCCCGCGGCCACGGCGAAATCCTGGCCTTTGTCAACTCGGATGACGAGCTGCTGCCGCACGCCGTAGAGACGGTGGTGCGCTATTTCCAGGAACATCCCGAAGTGGATATGGTCTACGGCAAGGCCTATTACACCGACGAGGACAACCGGATCATCGGCATGTACAACACCGATGATTATTCCTTCACCCGCCTGGTGTGGGATAACCCGGTCTGCCAGCCGGCCGCCTTCTGGCGCAAACGGATCGCCGATAAAATCGGCGAATGGAATGCTGACCTACACTATGCCATGGATCACGAATACTGGATGCGGATCGACCGGGCCGGCGGCAAGATTGTCCACATCCCGGATGTGCTGGCGATCTCCCGGCTGCACGATGAGACCAAGACCTCGACGGCGCGCGAGAAAATCGTTAAGGAGGTCTTTCTGGTCTCGCAAAAATGGGCCGGGTATGTCTCGCTGAGTTATTTCCAATCGCTGTGGCACGACCGGGTCTGGAACCAGCCGAAAAACCCCTATCGATTGCTGCGGGTGCTGCCGGGCTCGTATCTGCTGGCGGCCAAGATTCACGAAGCCGTCTACCACAAGCGCTGGCCGGTCTCGCTCCGTCCAGGTCGCCTGCTGCGCTCGATCACCTATCCCTTCCGGCGCTACCTGCTGGATAACCTCGACTTTCTACGGCCGTGGATCCGTAAACGCCGCGCCAGCCAGGTACTGGTCAGCCGGGACCTACCGCTGTATGGCTATTATCGCAACAACTGGCTCGGGCCGGTCTTCCAGGTTTATCT
>JAYRWF010000250.1:0-5255 GCA_041918195.1 Anaerolineales bacterium | reverse complement strand
TCCTGGCGGCCGAAGCGGTAGGTGAAGGCCACGGGCGGATCATCTTTCGCCATATCCTGCCGAACGTGCTCTCGCCGATCACCGTACAAACCACGCTCGGCCTGGGCAGCGCCATTCTTTCTGCTGCCGCGCTCGGCTTCTTAGGCCTGGGCGCCATACCACCTGAGCCAGAATGGGGCGCCATGCTAGGCGACAGCTACCGCTACCTGACCAGCGGATCATGGTGGGCGGTGCTCTTCCCGGGCCTGGCGATTATGTTCAGCGTGCTCGGTTTCAACTTACTCGGCGATGGCCTGCGCGACGCACTCGACCCCAAGCTTAAAACCTGATCGGACAGCCCATGGAAACACAAAATTTCACTCCTCTGGTCAATCAAACCGACAGCCGCCAACCCTTGTTGGAGGTTAAAGATCTGCGGGTGCGCTTTCACACCGATGATGGACTGGTCAAGGCAGTTAATGGCGTATCATATAAAATGGAGGAAGGAGAGACGCTGGGCGTGGTCGGCGAAAGCGGTTGTGGGAAGAGCGTCCACGCTCTGTCGATTATGCGCCTGATCCCGATGCCGCCCGGGCAAATTGAGAGCGGCGAAGTCATTTTTAACGGACTGGACCTGCTGCAGGTCTCCAAAGAATCGATGCGCAGGATTCGCGGCGCAGACGTGGCGATGGTCTTTCAGGATCCGATGACCTCGCTCAATCCGGTTTATACCGTCGGCTATCAAATTATGGAGGCCTTGAAAATCCATAAAAACCTGGAAGGCGAGGCAGCGCGCAGCCGCGCCAGCGAGCTATTGGCAATGGTCGGCATCCCGGCAGCCAGGCAGCGCCTGGACGACTATCCGCACCAATTTTCTGGCGGTATGCGCCAACGCGCCATGATTGCCATGGCATTATCCTGCGAGCCGAAACTGTTAATCGCTGACGAACCGACGACTGCCTTAGACGTGACGATCCAGGCCCAGATCGTTGACCTGGTGCTGCGCTTGCAGGAAAACCTGGGCATGGCAGTGATGTGGATCACCCATGACCTGGGTGTGGTGGCCGAGCTGGCGCGCAACGTCAATGTGATGTATGCCGGTTATATTGTCGAGCGCGGCACGATTCGCGAGATCTTCAAAAAGACCAGCCACCCCTATACCATCGGGCTGCTGGGTTCGCTGCCCCGGCTGGATGAGGCGCCTGGCACCAAATTGGTCTCGATCCCGGGGCTACCCCCCGATTTGATCGCCCTGCCGGTCGGATGCCCGTTCGCCGCCCGCTGCCTGTACCGCATCGACCGGTGCCTGGAGGCGATGCCGCCTTTGGAAAGCACAGATGACCCTAATCACCTGGTTGCCTGCTGGCGCTGGGAAGAAATCGCCGGGAGTAAACGTTTATGACCGACCACCAAACCCCACTGGTACAGGTGCGCAACCTGAAGAAGTATTTTCCGATCTTTCGCGGCGGCATCATCCAACGCCACGCTGGCGATGTCAAAGCGGTGGACGATGTTTCATTCGATATCAAGCGCGGTGAGACGGTCGGCCTGGTCGGCGAGTCCGGCTGTGGAAAAACCACTGTTGGGCGCACGCTGCTGCGGCTTTACGAGCCGACCGCCGGGCATATTATCTTCGATGGAATCGACCTGCCCGCCTTGGGCGAAGGGGATATGCGCCGCATCCGCCGCCGGATGCAAATGATTTTCCAGGATCCGTATGCTTCGCTGAACCCGCGCATGACGGTCGGTTCAATTGTCTCCGCCCCGTTGGAAGTCCACGGTTCGAACGGCGGCAAAAAGCGCCGCGAACGGGTGGACGAGCTGCTGCAGTTGGTCGGCTTGAATCCCGACTTCGTCAACCGCTATCCGCATGAGTTTTCCGGTGGGCAGCGGCAGCGCATTGGGATTGCCCGGGCGCTGGCGGTTAACCCCGACCTGGTGATCTGCGATGAGCCGATTTCTTCCCTGGACGTATCTATCCAGGCTCAGGTGGTCAACCTGCTGGAAGAACTGCAGGACCAGCTGGGATTGACTTACCTGTTCATCGCCCATGATTTGAGTATGGTGCGCCACATCAGCGACCGGATGGCAGTGATGTACCTGGGTAAAATTGTCGAATTTGCCGATCGAGATACGATCTATCTGAAGCCAATTCACCCATACACCGTGGCGCTGATGTCAGCCGTACCGGTGCCCGATCCGGATATTGCGAAAAACCGTAAACGGATTATCCTGGAAGGTGATTTGCCCAGCCCGGCCAACCCGCCCACCGGATGCAACTTTAACACTCGCTGTTGGTTTGCAAAAGAAGAATGCTTCAAGGTTGATCCAGAATTTCGAGAAATCGCGCCCAATCATTGGGCAGCCTGTCATTTTTCTGAGCTTTTGATGAAAAGAAAAGCTGAATAACGAGGGCGGTTTGACAATCTTCATTCCCCCGGCTACAATTGAATCCGGAGGGAAGATGAGCGCCTGGCCTGGAAAATTTGTAATCGGCTTAACCGGTAACATCGCCACTGGGAAGAGCGAGGTGCGCAAGATGCTGGAACAGCTTGGCGCGGGTGGTATTGACGCAGACGCACTGGCCCACCAATCAATGAAGAGCCAGGAACCGGCCTTCCCCCAGATCCTGGCAGCCTTTGGACAGGAAATCCTGGGCGAAGATGGTGAAATAGACCGGCGCCGGCTTGGACAAATCGTTTTCTCCGATCCAAATGCCCTGGCCCGGTTAGAGGCGATTATCCACCCTGAAGTCCGAAAAAAAGTGGAACAAATCATCCGCCAAGCGCCAGAGCAGGTGATTGTTATTGAAGCGATTAAATTATTGGAGGCAGGCTACCCGGCTTTGTGCGATTCGATCTGGACGACCTGGTCTTCACCCGCCGTACAGATGTCCCGTCTGGTTGGCCAGCGTGGGATGAGCGATGCTTTGGCCAACCAACGCATTGCCGTGCAGCCACCCCAGGAACAAAAGATAGCTGCGGCGGATGTGGTAATATCCAACAACCGCGGCCTGGAAGAGTTATGGCAGCAGGTGCTTGAGAACTGGAATAAGTTGTTCCTTTCGGATGAGATTCCTGCTGATTGATGGAGTTAAGTAGCTGTGCTGACCCTGATCAATGATCTGGTCGCTAACTTGATCTTTATTTTCGACCGTTTAACCTGGCTCAGTGTAATCGACCTGGCGCTGGTAACACTGGTGTTTTTTGTAATCCTGCTGTTGGTACGAGACACCCAGGCGATGGCCTTGCTGCGCGGCGTTTTGCTCCTGTTCGTACTGGTAACTTTGCTAGCGACGGTTGAAGTATTACCGGCCTTTTCAACCTTGATGAACGCGACATTACCTGCATTAATCGTGGTAATCCCAGTCATTTTTGCACCCGAGATCCGGCGAGCGCTGGAACGCCTGGGTCGGGCAAGCACCCTGCGACCGGCGGAGTCTGCCCCAGTACGAACGCAGGACACAATTGACGCTGTGGTCAGCGCCTGCAGCCGGCTCTCCAGCCGCCAGCATGGTGCGCTGATCATTCTACAGCGCTTCGACAGCCTGGATCAATATGTACAGACCGGCGTCCCGATGGACGCTCGAGTCACCCCCGAGTTGATCCTGCAAGTATTCTATCCAAACACGCCCCTGCACGATGGCGCGGCGATTATCTCAGGCACCCGCCTGGTAGCAGCTGCTGCGGTCATGCCGCTTTCATCCAGTGGGGTTCTTGTGAAATCACCTGAGCGCCAAATGGGGTTACGACATCGCGCCGCCCTGGGGATTTCGGAGGTCAGCGATGCAGTGGCGGTGGTCGTATCTGAAGAAACCGGTGGAATTTCGGTAGTCCATGCCGGTAGGATGATTCGAAGATTGGACAGCGAGCGGCTCGAGAATGTCCTGCGGGCCTTTTTCCATCCGGGGAAACCTCCCAGCAGGTGGACGCGCCTGTTTGGCCGCCTGTTTCCCAGACACGAGGATGGCCCGGAGAAATCACCATGATCATCCTACGCTGGCTATTAAAAAACCTGGGCACCTTGCTGCTTTCCTTTGTCCTGGCAGTTACTGTGTGGGCCTCAGCGGTCGTGACGGCGGACCCGAACCAGGACGGTGCATTTCAACCAATTATCATCGAACAAATCGGCCTGGCTCCAGATCTTCTCCTGACGAATGAAATTCCCGAGCTTGCTGTGATGACGATCAAAGCGCCGCGCTCGATCTGGGAGCAGCTTAACCGCCAGCCTGACGCTGTGCGAGCCTGGATTGACCTGACGGGACTGGCAGCTGGTGAGCACGAGGTAAAAGTAAACACAGCGATTGCTTTAAGCCCCATCCGGATCCAAAGTGTCGAACCAGCAATAATTAAAATAGTTCTTGAGCAATATACCAGTAAAAGCCTGCCGATCCAAGTGAACGTGAGGGGCGAGCCACCCTTGGGTTACCGTAAAGGCCAACCCCAGATCACACCAGAAGAAGTCACGATCAGTGGCCCAGCTTCAGCAGTCAACCGCGTGGTAAACGCTTCAGCTACCCTGGATATTTCTGGCTCCAGCCAGTCAGTAAAAGCAAGCGTACAAGTGCGCGCCCTGGATGAAACTGGATCAGCAGTTGGCGGAGTGGTCCTCTCGCCAAAGGAAATCAGCATCTTACAACCGATCAGCATTTTGGGTGGTTATAAGAACGTCGCTGTGAAAGTGATCACCACCGGACAACTGGCAGAAGGATACCGGCTGACCAACATCACAGTCACCCCACCGACCATCACAGTGTATTCGTCAAATCCTCAACTGGTAAACGAGTTGCCTGGCTATGTCGAGACCACTTCGGTTGACTTGACAGGCTTAAGTGACGACACAGATTTCAATATCGCCTTGCAATTACCCGAGGGGATCACCCTGGTGAGTGAGCCCAGCGTCCTGGTGCAAGTGGGCGTTGCTGCGATTGAAGGAAGCTTGACGCTCAGTGTGCCGGTTGAGACACTCGGTCTGCCGCCCACCCTGGCAGCGATGATATCACCCATCTCCGTTGAAATTATTGTCAGCGGGCCGCTGCCAATCCTGGATGGGCTTACCGCAACCAGCTTTCGAGCAGTTGTTGACCTGACGGACCTGAGCGAAGGTACCTATCAAATTGTTCCAACCCTTGACCTGGCGCCCGACGAAGTGCAAATCCAGGCTGTTCTACCCGAGACAGTTGAGGTGATCATCGGTATCGCTCCAACTCCAACCCCTACTGTGCCTGCTGGCTTGACGCCAACACCAACCCGCCGCCCATAGAAAGAATTCTAATG
>JAYRWF010000249.1:0-1764 GCA_041918195.1 Anaerolineales bacterium | reverse complement strand
TCGTGTATCCAGGCACCATCCCGTGGGGCGTCATCCTGGTGTTTCTTGGATCGCTGGGTGAGAATTAAGTTGTAATTCTGTGACATCCATAAATTTGGCTCGTTTGATAAATAACACAGCCAAATTCTGCCTTAAAATGTCTCTGATGATCTTGAATTCCGACCTCGTACGGGTATAATATTGAGAAGGACGTTGTTTTCATCGAAAACAACGTTGGTTTGAAATTCCCTATACCTGCTAAAACGGTAAGGGTATCCAGGATAGGATCTACTGGAAGTTTTTTGGATAACGCCCATCTTTTTTGGGCTACAGGATTTCAAGGCAATACAGGTAAGGAGGTGCCTAGCTGAACTCAATCCCAGCCGCAGTTTTGTATCCATCCTGTTGTGGATCCGTTTGTTTACCAACAATTTCTCGAGGAGGAATATCTATATGAAACGAATGGCAGTCGTTCTAAACCTTTTCATCGTCCTGGCGCTGATTTTTGCTGCCACGACCAATGCCGGCGCGCAAGGCCCAGCCCCGCTGGGACAGGCGCCTGCTGCGGTAGAGGCTTTAAAGGTTGATGTGCCTTTGACCGCCACCGGGGCTGACCTGAAGATCAACCCGAGCATCGCGGGCATCGGCGGTCGCGCCAATGTCACCATCCGCCTGAGTGCTGACTCGGTTATTGACCTGGTTGTAAAATCCCAGGAAGCCGGCAAGGTTGCCACAGATGCTGCGCAACGCGGCCAGTTGATTGCGGTCAAAAACCAGCAGTCGAAGTTCATTGCGGCGGCTTTGAAGATCGATCCCACCGCAAAGCTGTTGGGCGCTGTCCAGCGCGGCCTGAACGCCGTCATGCTGGATGTCGATGCCTCAAAGCTCACCACCCTGGCGCTTGACCCGAATGTGGTCAAGATCAACCCGGTTGTGGATTACGCCTACGATATGTGGGATGTTGTTCCCTACATTGGCGCTGATCAGGTCCAGGCGATGGGCTACGATGGCAGCGGTGTCAAGCTGGCGATCATCGACAGTGGGATTGACTATACCCACTACGACCTGTTTGGCTCAGGCAACGTGGCGGATTTCACCAATAATGATCCGACGATTATCGAACCGGGAACCTTCCCGACCGCCAAGGTTATCGGCGGCTATGACTTTGTCGGTGCCGCCTGGCCGAATGGCGCGTTGGCTCCTGATCCTGACCCACTCGATAAAGTCACTGGCGCGGGCTATCCGCACGGCACGCATGTTGCTTCGACCGCGGCTGGCCGTGTAGGCGTCGCCCCTGGCACTTCGCTCATTGCTTTGAAGGCCTGCTCTTCGGTTTCTAGCTCCTGCTCGGGCGTCGCCATGATGCAGTCGCTGGATTACGTAGCTGACCCGAATGGCGATGGTCGCGTCAAGGACCGCATCCCGTTGGTCAATATGTCGATTGGCTCGCCCTATGGCCAGGCCTACGAAGATGACACCTCCTACATGGTCAACCAGCTCTCGCTGCTTGGCACCCTGGTGGTAGCCTCAGCCGGCAACTCGGGCGATATCCCCTACGTCACCGGCACCCCCGGCGCTGCGCTCGGCGCCCTCTCGACTGCGGCGACTTACAACCCAACTGAAGAAGCTGCTTTCATGGAGATCGTTGCACCCTACAAAGCCAAGTACGGCGCGATCTACCAGTCCTGGTCTGGCCCGCTAAATGCCTTGATTGAGGCCGAAGTGGTTTACGGCGGCTCGCTGGGCAATGCCCTGGGTTGCACTCCGTTTGCGGCTGGCTCGCTG
>JAYRWF010000248.1:0-2303 GCA_041918195.1 Anaerolineales bacterium | reverse complement strand
GTTAAGCGAAGCCACCCTGGTACGCTTTGCTCGTAAGCTGGGCTTCGAAAGCTACCCGGCAATGCGCGAATCCTTGCAGGAAAACTTTCGTCGCCGGGTTAGCCATTCTGCCCGGCTGCGCAACCGGTTGGATGACCTCCGCCAGGCCGGTGATATCTTTGAAAAAGTGACCGTTTCAGAGATCGATTATCTCACCGAGGCGCTCCAAACCGTCGATCGCCAGGCCTTGCAAAAAGCCGTTGACCAGATGGGCGCGTGCGAACACATTTACGTCTTTGCCACGGGGCCTTCCATCTCGCTCGTTCACCTGCTCAACCTGCGCCTGACTCGCTTCGGCAAGCAGGTAATCCCGCTCACCTTGACCGGTCGCGAGACGCTAGAGCCGCTGCTGCTGATGACAGAACGCGACCTGCTGTTTGCGATCGGCTTTTTTGACGTCAATCCAACGCTCCAAATAGTCTTGGATTACGCCCAGGAAGTGGGCTGCCCTTCGATCTTGCTCACCGACACCTTAGGCTCGGTGGTCGGGGAAAAGGTGGATATTATCCTGGCCGCCAAGCGCGGGCCGGTCTCAGCCTTTCATTCCCTGGTGGTACCAATGACCATCATTAATGCGCTCCTTCTAGAATTTGCCAATAATAACCAGGAACTTGTCACCGCCAAGCTGGATACGCTGGACCAACTGCGTGAACGTTTGAAGAAAACTAATGGCTCCAGCAAAACTTAACTAGCATTGCGCGTAGGAGTAGCTCATGGAGAATATCGCCTCGGTTCCACCCTCCCTGCGAATGCAGGCCCAATTCCGCCGATTTTTCCGCTGGATCAGCAATCCTCACGTCTTTCTGGCTTTGATCATGCTGATCGTGATGGTGTACATGGTTCTGGTTCCGCTCTACCGGATGATCATGACCACCATTACCTATTCCGAAAACGACCTGCGGTACGCCAAGGATGCAGTAGTCGGTGATTTCACCCTTTTCCATTGGCTGCGCATGCTCACCACGGAAATCGGTCGGGTGATGACCCTTGAGCCGCTGGTCCATTCGCTCACAATTTCGCTGGGAGCGACTTTCCTGGCTTTCTCGATTGGTGGTTCACTGGCCTGGTTGGTTATCCGTACCGATCTGCCCGCTCGAAAGATCATCAACGTCCTGGCGGTGATTCCGTACATTATGCCTTCATGGACGATCGCCATGGCCTGGAAAGTCATGTTCAACAACGGAACCACCGGCGGCATTCCCGGGATGTTGATGTTCTGGACGGGCAACCCGCCTCCGGATTGGATCGCGTATGGCCCCGTCCCGATCATTATCAGCAGTGGACTGCATTATTACACTTTCTTCTACCTGTTTGTCTCTGCAGCATTGATGTCGATTGACTCCAGCCTTGAGGAAGCTGGTGAATTGGCTGGCGCCAGCCGGACTCGCATCCTGCGCAAGATTACCTTCCCGCTGGTCATACCCGCTCTGCTCTCCGGGTTCATCATGACCTTCTCCAAAGTCATGGGCACCTTTGGCGGCCCCAATGTACTGGGTGTGCCAGTCCGCTACTACACCATCTCCACCATGATTCGCTCGAATATTTCAGTTAGTGCTTACGGCGATGCCTTTGTCTTGGCAATCACGCTGATTCTGTTTTCCATGACCACCATTTACATCAATCAACGCATTGTTGGGACCCGGAAAAGCTATGAGACGATCGGCGGTCGCGGCTTTATGGCCCAGAAGACCAAGCTCCTGAACTTGAAATACATCATCGCGGTCAGTGTAGTCGTATTTCAGGTCGGCATCGCCGCCGGACCTTTGATCCTGCTCACCTGGAGCACCCTGATGCTCAAATCTGGCGATTACAGCCTCAGCAACCTGAGCCTGGTGCATTGGATCGGAATAAGCGATGTCCGAATCAACAATGGGGAACCCGGTGTGCTACGCAACCCGGCAATCTACCGTGGGGCATGGAACTCCATCCGGCTCTCGCTTTGGACAGCCTTCTACACCGCCCTGCTGGGTGTTGTCCTGGGCTATTCAATCGTCAAAGGGCGTGGCACACGCCTCGCCAAGATCACGGAACAGCTTGCCTTTATCCCTTATGTAATCCCAGGCATCGCCTTTGGCGCGGTCTATATCACCATGTTTTCCAGATCGGTTGGGCCTATCCCACCGCTCTACGGGACTTTTGCTCTGTTGGTCGTGGTTTCAGTCGCCAAGCACATACCTTACTCCTCACGCAGCGGCGTTTCGGCAATGCTGCAGGTCGGGCGCGAGTTGGAGGAAGCTGCTGCGGTGGCCGGCGCCAACAGTTGG
>JAYRWF010000247.1:0-5175 GCA_041918195.1 Anaerolineales bacterium | reverse complement strand
CTGGTCGAGCAGGTGATGGCCCCCCTCTACCACCTGCGTGAGAAAGCTACCTTGCTGAAGGGACAAATCGAGACCTTATCGAACACCATCCAACAGTTTGACGAGATGCTCGACCTGGAAGCCGCCCAAATCAAGGCTCGCCTGGGACAAATCAGTGCCATTGAGGTCAAAGTGCTCAGCCGGCGGATCGCCGTTGCAGTCGCAATCCCAAGGTTGAAGCGCGACCTGCTCCAGGCCCGTTCAGCCTGCACGGCATATCGGGGTTACCTGGAAAAATTGGCTCCAGCCGCCAAGCAAGGGCAAATTTCTGAATCGGCTTTTGAGGCCCTGTCGTTCGAATACCAACAGCACTTAAAAAATGCCGAGGCTAAGCTTCAAAAGCTGGAGCGTGAAGCCTCCGCCTGGAAGCAAGCCAGCCATCCAATTTTGGACCCGGGCCTGGAGTGGCTGAAGCAATCCCATGAGATCACCAATGGGCGCGAGGTGGTGGGCGAGATGGAAGCCCACCAGGCGCGTGAGAAACGGTTGAAAATCAAACGCGAGGTGGAGCGCTTCGAAAATGCGATCAAGATCCTGGATGAATTAGAACAAGGGAAAAACGGCTCGGGACAAGTACCTACAAGCCTGCCACCTGGTAACCCAACGCATTGATTGCCGCAACGATTTGTTCCAGGCTGAGGTGGGCCTCATCGTATTCAATCACCATCTGCTGCTTCCGGTAGCTGGCCTGCACGCGCTGCACGCCCGGCAACTCATCCTCCAGGCCTTCCAGGCGGATGACGCAATTCGAGCAGTGCATATCTGGAATAGTTAAGACCTGTTTACGCATCCGCTTATTCAAAGACAATCTGGCCGGTGTACATGCCCATCGAACAGGTGAAAGGCAGGACCGCGCCTGCCGCTTGCGCCGGAATCTCGACCGAGGTAACGCCGTTGCGGGGCAAAATAGTTTCGAAGCCCAGGTTAGGAATTACAAAGGCAATTGCGCAAGAGACCGTATTTTGGGTGACGATATCCAATTGAAGCGGGGTATTGGCGCTGGCGTACAGCGTGGTGGGGAAGTAACCGTTATTGCGGGCTTCCAGAGTCAAGATGGATCCACTCAAGCTGCCATTCGCGGAAGCCCGATCGACTTGTTCAACCGGTTGAGGACCTGTCGCCAGGCGCTGCATCCAGGTTGTGACCGGGACCGGCGCCCCGGCCAGATTCAAGCCGCTGGCAATGGAAAACAAACCCAGGACCAAGATGACCAAGGCCACGAAGCGCATGAAGATGGATTCCAGGCGAGCACCCAGGCTGGCAGCCAGGTAAGCCACCAGGAAGAAGACCGGGCTGGTTCCAAGGGTAAAGGCAGCCATTAATAAAGCACCTTGGATGGCGCTGCCGCTCCCAATTGCCACGGCCATCATCGCCTGGGTAACTCCACAAGGGATAAAGACGGTCAATCCGCCCAGAGCCAGCGGAGTGAACCAATCATCGCCATTTTTGGCCTTCTTCCGGATCGCTCGAGTGATAAAACGAGGCGGCTCAATGGCAAAATAGCGAAAGATCGGGTGCACATTCAGCATTCGCAAGGCATTGCCAAGCATAAACACGCCGATCGCAATCAGCAAGGCAGCCCGGAGGGCCGGGGTAAGGGTCAGCATGGAACCGAAAGCGCCAAGGGCAAGACCTAGCAGGGTATAAACCGCCAGCTTGGCAGAGAGGAACAAAAGGATCGGCTGGGCCGAGCGATGGGATGGGCGGGGTGATTTTCCTGGTGATTGCCGGGCCTGACGCAAATAATCCTGTTCAATCTGCCTGCCTAAGGAGCTGGCTAGTAAACCGCCCTGGACTGCCAGGCAGGACAGACCGCCCGTGGTCAACCCAGTAATGAAAGCTATCAGGTATTGTTCCATTCCCGATCTCCTAACGCATCCCGCCGTTCCAGACGACAAAAGGCATGTTGATTACCACCCCTGGCTGTTCAATGCTGACTTCCCCGGCGCTTGCGGCAGCCAGCACGCTGGCTGCGCTCTTCAGCTCACGCGCAACAACGCCATCCAACCAGGTAACCACATTCAAGCGGCGCAGTGGGGTATAGCCGGGCGCTCCGGGTGGATTATCAAAAACATCCGGCTGAAAACCAAGCGGACCGCTGCCGGCGATACCATTGCTGAAGACATAAACCTCCGCCAGGGAAGCCTCGGGGATCTGGGCCAGGCCGGGTACATGTAATACCGGTGAACTCATCATATTGGTCAATGTTTCAGCTATGGACGGGTCAGAGGCTTCCGTATGGACAAAATAAATTTCTTGATCCTCGGCGTAAGCCATGCCGGCGGGTAGTTCAACTTTCTCTGGGCCTCCCTGGGACTGGCAGGCGGAAAGCACAAACAGCAAGCACACTAATAAAACCAGCTTTTTCATATCAGCACCTCTATCAGGATTAGGAAATTTTTACCCGGCGTAAACGCAAACTGTTGGATACCACAAAAACACTACTGAACGCCATAGCGCCTGCTGCCAGCATCGGATTGAGATAACCTAACACTGCAGCGGGTATGAGGACAACATTATAAAAGAAAGCCCAAAACAGGTTCTGCTTGATCGTCGCCAGGGTACGGCGTGACAGGCGGATGGCGCGGGCAACACCTTGTAGGTCGCCGCTGATCAGGGTGACCGGTGCAGCAGCCATGGCAACATCAGTGCCTGTGCCGATCGCCAGGCCAACGTCCGCCTGTGCCAAGGCCGGGGCGTCATTAACGCCATCGCCGACCATCGCGACCACCTGGCCAGCCTGGAGTTGTTTCACCGCGGCAGCTTTGCCATCCGGTAAGACCTCAGCCAGGACCGTATCAATACCGACCTGTTGCGCAATTGCAGCGGCGGTTTTCTGGTTATCGCCAGTGATCATTGCCACCTGCAAACCCATGCGGTGCAGATCTGCCACTGCAGATGGCGAATTCTCCTTGAGTGTATCTGCGACCGCGATCACCCCATCGACCGAGCCATCAATTGCCACCAACATGGCCGTCTTGGCTTCGCCCTGCAAGCGCTCAATTTCTGGTTCTAATCCATTCAGCGGGTAGCCGCGCGCCTGCATCATCCGCAAGTTTCCAACCGCCACCTGGCGGCCATCTACTTCAGCGCTGACGCCCTGCCCAGCTTCCGCCTGGAAAGCGCTGGCCGATAGCAATACCAGCCCGCGCGTGGTCGCCTCAGCCCAGATTGCTTCTCCCAAAGGATGCTCAGAGCCTTTTTCGACCGACGCAGCCAGGATCAGCAAATAAGTGGAAGGATCAGGGGCCAGTCGAGCATCACCGGACTGCAAGGGGTTCCCATTCTGGCCGCCCGGAAAAGCAAACGAATTTCGAACGACAATGTCAGTCACAGCCGGCTGGCCGCGAGTGACCGTGCCAGTCTTATCCAGGATCACCACATCCACTTTGCCAGCGCGCTCCAGGGCTTCGCTATTGCGGAACAAGATGCCCAATTCAGCGCCTTTTCCGGTTCCCACCATTACCGCGGTGGGCGTGGCCAGGCCCATTGCACAGGGGCAGGCGATAACCAGGACAGCTACCATGTTAATCAGGGCGCGGGTGAACTCGGTCAAGTCCGAGTTGATCGGCAGCCGTGGGCCGAAGAAGTACCAGCCCAAAAAGGTAAGCGCAGCGATACCGATCACCACTGGAACAAAGACAGACGAAACCTGGTCGGCCAATTTTTGAATTGGCGCTTTACTGCCCTGTGCTTCTTCAACCAGGCGGATGATCTGGGCCAAAGCGGTCTCTTTGCCAACCCGAGTCGCCTCGAATTTAAATGCACCGAGCTTATTCAGCGTAGCGCCGATCACCGGGTCGCCGGGCTTCTTTTCTACGGGCAGAGATTCACCCGTGAGCATCGACTCATCCACGGCGGAACGGCCCTCCAAGATCACGCCATCGACCGGGATCTTCTCACCCGGTCGAACCAGAACAACATCGCCGACCAACACCTGGTCCACCGGAATCTCGAGTTCCTGACCGGCGCGCTCGATCCGAGCGGTTTTGGCGCGTAAGCCCATGAGTTTCTTAATTGCTTCACTCGTATGACCCTTGGCGCGCGCCTCGAGAAACTTGCCCAGCCGGATCAGGGTGATGATCACCGCGGCAGTCTCAAAATAAACATGCCCATCCAGCCAGCCGAAAGTAATCGGCAAGGAGTAAAAATAAGCCGCCGAGGAGCCCATAGCAATTAAAACATCCATATTTGCGGAAAGGTTGCGCAGGGCTTTAAAGGCGCCAAGGTAATATTGCCAACCTACGTAGAATTGGACTGGGGTGGCCAGGGCAAGTAGCAGCCAGTTAAACCAAGGCTGGGCCGGATGCATGCCGCCCATCTCGCGCGCCATGAGCTCATGCTGAGGAAGATAGAAAAACTCCGGCAACAGGCCAAAATCCTTACCCATTGAAAGCAGAAAGAGGGGAACAGTGAAGAGCAGACCTATGAGCAACAGCTTGCGCTGGTGAGCGATTTCTCCCGCCCGGGCCTGGGCTTCCACATCTTCAGCAGCGCCGCCGGTCTCAACCGCCTCAAAGCCGGCTTTGGCGACAGCCTGACGCAACTCAGCCTGGCTGATGACAGTCGGGATATAGCGAACGCGCGCTCGCTCCGCAGCCAGGTTGACCGAGGCAGCAAGCACACCACTCAGCCCGGCAAGGTTTTTTTCCAACCGGCGAGCATCATTGTCATCGCTCAAGCGGCGGATCGCCAGGTCAGCCTCGCCCGCAGCGACATCATATCCGGCCTTGCGAATCCGGCCAACCAGGTCGTCTAATCCAGCCAGGCCCGGATCGAATTCGATCGTGGCGCGCTCGGAGGAGAGATTGACCGTAGCGCTCGCCACACCGTTGACTTTCTTCAAGTTGCGCTCAACCGTGGCAACACAGTTGGCGCAGGTCATTCCAGTTACCGGTAACGTAATCTGTCTGTTTTCCATTGACACCACTAATGCATGCTTGACAGAGGGATGTTCAAGCTTTGCTTGAACATCCCTCTTCCGGATCCAATCCTGCTTAATTGAGGACCGGGTAGTTAATCTCAGCCAGCAAGGCTTTAATCATCTCTTCGGTGGCTGGGGCATCGAAAACGATCACTGCTGTTCTCTGGTCTTTGTCAGCGACCACGGATTGAACACCTGGCAGCTCGCTAACT
>JAYRWF010000246.1:0-6436 GCA_041918195.1 Anaerolineales bacterium | reverse complement strand
GCGCAACACATGTTCACCTCGGGCATGGCGCCTTATCTGCGGGTGCCGTTTATGTACACCACGCTTTTGGTGGCGATCCCGACCGGAGTGAAATTCTTTAGCTGGGTGGCGACGATTTGGGGCGGCAAGCTGTCTTTTGAAACTCCGATGCTGTTTGCGTTGGGGGCGATCTCGATCTTCCTGCTGGGCGGATTGAGCGGCCCGCCCAATGCAACGGTTTCAACCGACCTGCACCTGCAGGATACCTACTGGATTGTTGGCCACTTCCACGCCACGATGTTCGGTGGTTACATCTTTCCATTCTTTGCAGCGTTGTACTACTGGTTCCCGAAATACTCAGGCCGGATGTACAACGAGACGCTTGGCAAGCTGCACTTCTACCTGATGCTGCCGGCCTTCTACGTCCAGTCGCTGGCTCAGATGCAGATCGGTTTGCTTGGGATGCGCCGGAGAATCGGTTTGTGGGATCCGGACTTGCTGATCGGTGCGCAGCAGTGGGCGATTACGATCGCGGGCTATGTGATTGGCCTGTCGGTCCTGGTGGCGATTCTCAACCTGGCCTACAGCGCAGCGCGCGGCCCGGCTGCGGCGGCTAACCCGTGGCGTTCACGCTCGCCGGAATTCCAACTGCCCTCGCCCATTCCGTTGCATAACTATGCCACGCCCTTTGAAGTGGTGGGTGAGCCGTATGATTATGGTCTGGCTGGCTCGGCTTATGTATCGATTGATCAGGAACGTTACCACCCGGCGGCCGAGCCGAATAGTGCAGCGGCTTCCGTGGCTGCGGCTGACTAGGATTAAGGAGATAGAAGATGGAAGAAAAGAAAAAACAGATCCTGAAAGCTGGGAATTCAATTATCTTGCTGTTATTGTTCTTGACGATTTCCGAGTATCTGATCGGGGCATATGTCAAGATCTGGTGGGGCGCGGTGTCCTTGTTGGTAATTGCTGGCATCAAAGCCGTCTTCGTGATGCGGGATTATATGCACATTGGACGCCTGTTTTCAGGTGATCAGGAGAGCCATTCATGACTACCGAAACCGGTTCTTTAGCAGAGTATCGTTTCAAAACAGGTAGTAACCGGCTTGGCTTGTGGCTGTTCTTGTTGTCGGATGCCTTCGTTTTTGCCGGTCTGCTGGTAGCCCGTTTTTACCTGCTGGGCGTTGAGTACCATCCCGAGGCCAACCAGTTGCTCGGCCTGGGGATCACGCTGATGCTGTTGGTAAGCAGCTACTTTATGTTCCGGGCTGAAACCTTGATGTCTTTCGGGGATGTAAAGGGCTTTCTGCGCAGCGTGCAGGTAACACTTGGATTGGGTACCCTGTTCTTGTTCGGCGTGGTGGGCGTCGAGTGGCAGATCGCTCCAGCAGGAGCGGATGCCGGCCCGGCCTGGTCGCTGTTTTATGCCATGACGGGTTTTCACGCCTTTCATGTCTTTACCGGCTTGATCTTGTTGTACGTCGTCTGGCGGAAAGCCAAGCGCGGCCTGTACACGGCTGAGCGCCACTGGGGTGTGGAGGCTGCAGCGGTCTACTGGCATTTTGTCGATGTGGTCTGGTTCTTCTTCTATGTTGCCCTGTACCTGATCGGCAAGCCTATCATCTAAAAAATGTCTTTACTAACGGCGCTGGCTGCCGGGTCCGGCCAGCAGCCAGCGCCGGCTTGAAATGTGAAAAAATGAATAAAACGATATTATTCGGGATCGGGGTGGTCATCGGATTAGGACTGGTGTTTGGCGCATGGCAGCTCAGCCAGCGTAACTACCAATACCAGGGTTCATTGATTGACCCTCCGGTTCCAGCAGCAGATTTTGAATTAACCGATACCAATGGCCAACCGTTCCGCTTGCGTGAGCAGCGCGGCAAGATTGTGCTGGTCTTCTTTGGTTACACCCACTGCCCGGATGTCTGTCCGGTGACGCTTTCGCAGTATAAGCAGCTCAAAGCGTTGCTGGACGAAAAAGCGGAGCAGGTCCGGTTTGTGTTTATCACTGTGGACCCCGAGCGGGATACGGTGGAAGAAATGGCGCGCTACGTGCCGAATTTCGACTCATCCTTTATTGGATTGACCGGCAGCCTGGCAGATCTGGAGCGGGTTTGGAAGAGCTATGGGGTCTACGCAGCCCGGCAACCGGCAGACGAACAGGGCAATTACCTGGTGGACCATACGGCAAGGATCTACCTGGTGGACCAGGATGGTAACTGGCGATTGACGTTTCCATTTGGCATGGAGTCGAGCAAGATTGCCAACGACCTGGAGTATCTCCTGCGTTGAGCAGGCATTCGTGGCAGGCAGGAATAATGGCTAAGAATTCAAACCTACGTCCATATTTGAAACGGTTGGCAATCATCTTCTTGATCTGCTTCGTTTTCGTCCTGGCTTTCAATGAAATTACCTATGCAATGACGAAAGACGAAGGCGCCCGAGCGCCGGAAGCGGTGCAGGTGGTTATTCCGGAAGGTACTGCGGCGCGCCTGGCGGCTGGTGAAATCGTATCATCGATTCCGGCCGGTTTGACTTTTGTGGCCGGGGACGTGTTGGAAGTGATCAACCTGGACCAGGTCGATCACCAGCTTGGGCCGTTGTGGATCCCGGCTGGTACGACCGCCAGTCTGGCGCTCGATTTACCGGAACGGTTGTCGTATGATTGCTCTTTTTCCTCCAGCCGCTACCTGGATATCGAAGTCAAGCAGCCGACCACGCTGGGCAACCGGATTACGGCTTTGAGCCTGGGGGTCCCGACCCTTACAGCCTTGGTCTATCTTTATAGCCTTGCGGCGATGCCGCTCGACCGGGAAAAGAAGAAAAAAGCGGAGCAGGGATAAGACATGTTGAAACGGATGCTCAGCCGGAAGTGGATCCTGGCGACGATCCTGGTATTGGCGGCGATGGCGGTGATGATCCGCCTGGGGATCTGGCAATTAGACCGTTTGGAAACCCGGCGCGCCTTCAACGCACGAGTTACCGCTCAGGTCTCGCTGCCCAGCCTGGCGCTGGAAGGGAATGCGCTGAACGCTGATCTGGCAGAGATGGAATACCGGGCGGCAAGCGTTCGTGGGGTGTATGATCCGGCGGGCGAGATCGCTTTGCGCAACCAGTATTATGATGACCAGTGGGGCGTACACCTGGTCACCCCGCTTAAGATTTCGGGCAGCGAGGCAGTGATCCTGGTGGACCGGGGCTGGATACCTGGCGACATCTACCAGAGCGGCGACTGGAGCGCGTATAACGAACCTGGCACGGTCAGCGTGAGCGGTGTGATCCGGCTTTCCCAGTCGAAAGCTGAATTGGGGCGGCGGGCGGATCCTACCCTGGCGCCTGGACAGGCGCCTTTGAAAACCTGGAACTTTGTCAATATCCCGCGCCTGAGTGAGCAGCTAGGGATCGACCTGCTGCCGGTCTATATTCAGCAGTCGCCCGACCCAGCCTGGACTGGATTGCCGCGCCGCACCCAGGTTGAGCTGGACTTGACGGAAGGTCCTCACCTGGGTTATGCCTTTCAATGGTTCATCTTTGCCACGATCCTGGGATTCGGTTATCCGTTTTTCATCCGGCGGCAAGATCGAGACAATCAGCAATCCGCCAAAGACGCCAGCCAGTAGGCATTTTTCATGGAGTTATCGATGAGCGAGCAAAAACCAATTCAAAACTTCCTAAGCCGGAACCTTCGGCTGTTGAGCATCAGTGCGGCGATCCTGATATTTTTAGTGATCGTCTTGGGTGGAATCTTGCGGGTGACTGGATCGGGTGGGGCTTGCCCGGATTGGCCGACTTGCTTTGGGGGCTGGACGGTACCTGTCCAGGAGACCGCCCGCCTGGACTATGCTCACCGGGCTGTAACTGGCCTGCTGGCTCCAGTGTTACTCCTGGCGGTGCTGGCAGCATATTGGCAGCACCAGCCGGGCGTGGTTTTCAAACTGCTGGCAGCTGCGATGGGGTTGTTGATTGGGCAGGTCGGGCTGGGCGCCTGGATTGCCCTGGTTAGTGCTCCGCAAGGCGCCCCAGCGGTCTCAGCGCTGCATCTGGGCCTTTCGCTAGCGATCCTTGCCCTGACAACCGCCGCCACAGTGGTTGTTTTTTCCCAGGAGCGGCTGAATGGGGAACCTCTCAGGGCTTCGTTTAGCTCGCCTTTCGGCCGCCTGACCTTGTGGGCGATTGGTTTGATGTTCATCCTCCTGGTCAGTGGTGGGCTGGTAGCGGGCAGTGGAGCAGGCGCTGCTTGCGCAGCCTGGCCGATTTGTAACCCACTTCAGTCGCCTGGCGACCCCGTCTTGTGGCTGCACTTTGGCCACCGCCTTTTGGTAGGCCTGGCCGCCGCGTTGTTGCTGGTTTTGTTGGTAAGAGCCTGGCGCACGCAGCGCACGCAGCCGGTAATCCTGACTGCCGCGACGGCGATGGTGGTGCTGTTCTTTGCCCAGGCGTTGCTTGGCGCCCGGTTGAGCGCTGGTTTTCCGGCTGCTTTGTTGGGATTGCACCAGGCAACCGCTTCGGCGACCTGGGCGGCTGCGGTTGTGCTGGCCAGCGCGGTTGGTTTGGCCCGGCGCAGCCTGGCCGACGAGCTGGCCGATCGCGCCCTGGCAATCGGCCGCAAAGGGCTGGTCAAAGATTTTCTGATGTTAACCAAACCGATTGTGGTAGCGCTGCTGCTGGTGACGACTTTTGCCGGGATGGTGATCGGTGCTCAGGCCTGGCCATCGGCTGGGCTGGTATTCTGGACGCTGCTGGGCGGCTTTATGGCCGCCGGAGGTTCAGGAGCGATAAACCAATATATTGACCGCACCGATGACTCGAAAATGCAGCGCACGCAAAAACGCCCGATTCCATCCGGCAGGCTGACTCCGGCCGAGGGTTTGGCTTTTGGAGTTGGAATTGCCCTGGCGTCGTTCTACATTACGACGGCTTTTGTCAACCTCCTGGCGGCCTTGCTTAGCCTGGCGGGGATTATCTACTATGTGCTGATCTACAGTATCTTTTTGAAGAAGACTACCGTGCAGAATATTGTGATTGGCGGCGGCGCAGGCGCAATCCCCCCACTGGTAGGCTGGGCGGCGGCGACCGGCAGCTTGAACATCCCGTCGCTGTTCCTGTTTGCTGTGATTTTCATGTGGACCCCACCGCATTTTTGGGCCCTCGCCCTGGTACGCCGCAAGGATTACGCCCGGGCAGGCGTGCCGATGCTGCCGGTGATCCGAGGCGAGAAGGAAACCCGCTGGCAGATTTTTGTTTACACTCTGGAACTGGTTGGCCTGACCTTGCTGCTGCCGTTGTTTGGTCTGGGAGGGAGCATTTACCTGGGCGGCGCCGCCTTGCTGGGGCTGTGGTTACTTTCAACGGCCTGGAAGGTATGGAAAGAAGGCGGTAATAAGCTGGCCTGGAAGATGTACCGCTACTCCAGCATGTACCTGGCGTTTATCTTTATTGTCTTGATGGTCGATCGTTTAATGTAAGCCGTCAAAGGGCTGGGGGGGCGCTGCTCAGGCGATGCGGAGCGGCGTTCCCCAGCCTTTGACATTCCAATCGCTGGCGGAAGCAGCCGGCAGACTCCAGCGGTATAACCACTTTGCATCTTCATTTTTCAAGTTTACACAGCCATGGCTCATTTTGCGCCCGAAATTATCGTGCCAGTAGGTACCGTGGAAGGCAATGCCTTCCTTGTGGAAGAAGCAGACCCACGGGACACCTAACAATTCATAGGCTTCGACATCGGAGGTCAGGCGGCCATCGCCCATGTGCTTGGAAGGGACTTTGACCTGGATATGGAAATAACCGCTGGGTGTATCGGTGGGAAGAACGTCGGGTGGCAGGTTTTCGGTATGCAGACCGGATGAAATTTTCGCCTGGCGGATGATTTGGCTGCCCTCGTAAGCGATCAGGCTTTGCTCAGCGATTGAGACTTCCAGCCGCTTTTCTTTTTCGGGAACTTGTGGCGAGAGCGGAGTCAGCTCTTCCGGTTGGATCGGGCGGACGTGGCTGGCTGGCAGGTAGTATTGAACATGCAGCAATTCATCTGTCAGGCCGTACCAGGCCTGGCCATCGGGTCCTTCTTCCAGTTGGGTAATCCAGTGTACAGATTGGTAATATAGCCACCAGAGCGGCTGCCAGCTTCCGTTGCGCAGTTTGCGCTGTGATTGGACGTACGGTATGCTGATTTCGCCCAGTTGGCCTCCTGCGGGTATGCTTTTAAGCGGGGCGTTGAGGTGCACACCGTCAATCCGTTGGGTATAGGCGCTGTGGATGTAGCCCTGTTCCAGGCGATACCAGCGCGGATTGTAGCTCGGGCCTTTTGGGCTGTTAACTTCATCGAGAATATCTACCAGGTAATTGCGTTTTAGCCGGCCTGCTTTTGGGCTTTTAAAGTCTGGTTCCTGGTAAATGTTGATGGCCGGAATAGTGATCCGGGCGCGCATGCGGGGTGGGGGTAATTTTTCAGTAGGAT
>JAYRWF010000245.1:0-2317 GCA_041918195.1 Anaerolineales bacterium | reverse complement strand
GCGGGTTCAACAGGCTGGGTGGCTGGCCAGTAATGAATTCCAGCTCCTGGGTGCCGCGCAGGCGTGGCACGCTGGCCATCAGCTTGCGAGAATACGGATGGAGCGGTTCCTTGAAAAAGCGAAAGGCGTCGCTGGTCTCAACAATCTGTCCGGCATACATGACCGCCACGCGGTCAGCCAGCTCGGATGAAGTGGCAATATCATGCGTGATCAGGATAAAGCTGACTTCGAGCTCGCTCTTGATCCGCTTCAGCACATTCATGATATTGGCCTGGGTCAGCACGTCCAGGGCGGAAGTGGGCTCATCCAGGAAGATCAACTGCGGCGCGGCAACCAACGCCATGGCGATCGCCACGCGCTGGCGCATCCCACCGCTCAGCTCAAAGGCATAGCGGTTCATGAAATCTACCGGCACGCCGACATGTTCGAACATTTTCTGCGCCGAGAGCCAGGCAGCTTTCTTATCTGTGCCGCCGTGGACAATCAACGGCTCAGCCACCTGGTCGCCGACCTTTAAAACCGGATTTAAAGAGTTCATCGCCGCCTGGGGAACCATCGACATCTTTACCCAGCGGATATTCCGGCGGAACTCCTCATCATCCAGGACCATCAGCTCATCGCCATCCAGGTATATTTTTCCGGAGTAAGCGCCGGCATTGCGCGGCAGCAAGCGCATGACCGCTTTGGCCAGCGAGCTCTTGCCGCAGCCAGATTCACCCAGCACCACGACCGCTTCTTTGTATCCCAGGTCAAAGGAAACGCCATCCACCGCCTGCACACTTCCCTTTTCTGTGCGGAAATGGAGCACTAAATCTTCAAGTCGAAGCAACGGTTCTCTAGCCATTGTTTTATATACCTCGTAGCCGGGGATTGAAGATGCGATCGAGCGCAAAGCCGACCATCGCGAAGGCCAGGCCGGTGATCATCAACAGCACAGCCGGTTCCAGTACCCAGTAATACAATCCCTGGTACAGCGCGCCGTTCGATTGGGCGTCCTGGATCACTTTTCCCCAGGTCGGCAGGACCGGGTCGCCCAGGCCCAGCACGGCCAGCGAGGCCTCCAGGAAGACATAATTTGGGATGGCGATCACCAGCCCGGGGATCAGCAAGGGGATTATGCGCGGGATCAAGTAGTTGAAAATCAGCCGCGGCGATGAAGCGCCGTAAGCCTTGGCAGCTTCAATATACGAGCTTTCCTTAATCTGCATAAAGTTCGCCCGGTAGGTCTTAATCGCCCCGCCGAAAATACTGAGTGCAATCGTAGCCGATAAGATCACCCAAATGCTGCGGGAATAGAAAGTACCGATCATTATCAGGATCGGCAAGAAGGGCAGCACCAGGTTCACTTCCGTGATGCGCTGGATCAGGTCATCTACCCAGCCGCCGTACCAAACGCCAATTGCGGCGATAATCATAGTGGTGATCGAGGTGCCCAGAGCCGCTACCAGGCCAAACGACAGGGCGATCGGCATGCCCCACAAGATCGCCACGCGCAGGTCACGGCGCAGGTGGTCGGTGCCGGCCAGGCCGTAGACCTTGCCGTAGACCACCAACTCAGCATCCAGCTCGTTGCCTTTTTCAAAGGCCACCCCATCAATGTTCAACTCGTAAGTGCCCTGCAGTGGCGCCGGCGGGTCTGAGTCGGGGATTATGAACAGACCTTCCACCGGCGCCAGGCCGCCCAACCGCCGCACCAGCTTCTGGTCCTGGGTAAAGCGGTAGGTGAAGGTGGCCGGCACAGCAAAATCGGCCACCCGAATTTTCCGCCCATCCGGCGTCAGCCAGGAAATCGAAGCAAACGGTGGTTTTTCAGTGAAATCCGACGCTAAATACAGGATCATATCCTGCGGAAACTCTGAATAAGCGAAATCAAAAGTGTATTTGATGTTGATCGTCTCGCCTTTTTCGGTCGGGGTAATCGTTTTTACTGCCTGGCCGGCTTTGCTGTCCAGGATGATGGTATCGGGCAGCTTCTCGCTGCGGAAGTAATTCGTCCAGGCCGGCGGCACGTTTTTGGGCAATTGGTAGACTGCCGCTTCGCCGCCCCGCCATTGACGAACCGCTTCATCATATGGAATGCTGACCAGGGCGTAAACCGACAGGCCGGCCAAGAATAAAACGATCAGCAGCCCAATTACCGCCGATGGATATTTAAACAATTCACGGATGCTGCGCTGGAAGGACTTCATTACGATCTCCCCTGGCTGCCGCCAACTTTGACGCGCGGATCCACCAGTGCATAGACAAAATCGAGTAAAAAGACGGTGATCGCCAGCAGGTAGGCAAAGACCACCGTCGAAGCGACGATGACCGGCGT
>JAYRWF010000244.1:0-2295 GCA_041918195.1 Anaerolineales bacterium | reverse complement strand
ATTCGGTGCTTTTCAGCTTCCGAAACCAGGCAATCGATTACCGTGTCCGACCGGTCACTTTTCGGAAAGATTCGCCCATCTGACTCAGTTTTTAGAGGCACGCCATGGCTTTCAAACCAGGTGATGGTATCTTTGGGTTGAAAGCGGGTGAAAGGACCGCGCAACTCCTGGCTGCCTCGCGGGTAGAATTCAACCAGTTGAGCCGGATCAAAGCAGGCGTGAGTCAAATTGCAACGGCCGCCACCGGAAATTCGCACCTTTGCCAGCAGCTTATCGCTTTTCTCAAGGATCAAAACCCGCAGCGCAGGACGCGCCTCAACAGCCGACAGCGCTGCAAAAAAGCCTGCCGCACCACCACCGATCACAACAAGATCATAATCTATCATAGAAAACAATCACCCCTCCCTGCGTTGTCCATTCACCAACACTGGAGAGGGGAGATCCTTTCACTACTACGTGTGACCCGTGAAGGACTCGAACCTTCAACCAGACGATTAAGAGTCGCCTGCTCTGCCAAATTGAGCTAACGGGCCTTAGCACGTGAATTATACTCAAGAAATGCACCTTGTCAATCCGATCAGGCCTCTATAAGTAACCATATATACTATTCGCAACAATCAGGTTTCAATACTTTCCGGTAGAATAGAGGCAAACGGCGTGAACTTGCCAAATAGGAGCTGCGGACATGAAGAATTCGATCACCGATGTCGGAGGGCTGCAAGTTGGGCATGCCCAGGATGAACAGGCGCTCACTGGTTGTACAGTAATCCTGTGTGAAAAAGGTGCTGTGGCTGGGGTTGACCAGCGCGGCGGCGCGCCGGGGACGCGCGAGACCGATGCGCTCCATCCGATGCACTTGGTCCAGCAAGTCCATGCAGTTGTCCTGGCCGGTGGTTCAGCCTTTGGATTGGATGCCGCGAGCGGTGTGGTGCGTTACCTGGAAGAGCGTGGGATTGGCTTTGATGTCGGAGTAGCCCGGGTTCCAATCGTCCCGGCGGCGATCCTTTTTGACCTGGCGATTGGCCAGGCAGATGTCCGCCCGGATGCGCAGATGGGCTACCAGGCCTGTTTAACCGCCAGCAGCGAACCGCCAGCTGAAGGAAACGTTGGGGCGGGCTGTGGTGCAAGCGTCGGTAAGATTCTGGGCATGCCGTTTGCTATGAAAGCAGGCCTGGGTTGCGCCAGCATCCAGCTTGGCGAGGTCGTGGTCGCCGCCCTGGTTGTTGTGAATGCTTTTGGCGATGTTATCGATCCAACCACTGGAATGATCCTGGCTGGGGCCCGCCAGCCAGCCGCACCGCAGGACGCTGGTGAAAAATCGTTTCGATTTGTTGACACGCTGAAATGGATGCAGGGGCAAAGCTCCAACGTTTCGCCAGGCTTTTCGCAGCAGACCAATACAGTCATCGGCGTTGTTGCCACCAATGCAGCGTTGACCAAAGAACAGGCCAATAAAATGGCTCAAATGGCCCAGGATGGCCTGGCGCGCACAATCCGGCCTGCCCACACAATGGTCGATGGGGATACGATCTTCGCACTATCAACCGGCCAGCAGCCAGCGGATATCAACCTGGTTGGGGCATTTGCAGCCGAAGTATTCGCCCAGGCAGTGCTGCGCGCAGCCCAGCAGGCTCACAGCGCAGGCAGCTTACCCGGTTTGGCTGGCGACTAATCAACCACCTGGGGGGAAAACCAATCATACAGGTCAGTCGCTCGGATTGGCCTGGGCTTCTCGGAGAACACCCGAAACTTTAACGGCCACCTTGCGGTAAACGTTTGCCGGGAGTTGACTTTTCCCATCAACTCGCAATAAATCTTCCACACGGACCCCAAACAACTGCTCATTCTCGTGTAAGTACGGTTCAATCAACTGCCAATCTGCGTCAGATAGAGGCGTAAAAGTACCGCCGTTGAGCTGTTCATCCATGACTTTATGATGCGGATCACGCAGGTAGATACAGCCTCCTGAAGCCAGCGAAAACAGATTGCCGCCTGGGTAAGGGGTCTCCAATTCGATCAATTCACCGGCTGGATTAAAAGTCACTCCGTTGAGGATCACGAACCCGCCACCATTCAATGGATCGCCTGCCATGAAGGACTCAGCCAGATAATCGAGGCAAGTACCGTTGATCACAGCGCGAGGCTTTCCGACAGCATTGATCAGAGGACGACCGGCTACAGAACCCAGCACAAATATTTCACCCCCTTTTGCACCATACAAGAACGTCTGGCCAGCATCACCGTGGATAACCAAGCGGCCGCTTTTTAAGATCAGGCCAAGCTCGTCCAGCCCGT
>JAYRWF010000243.1:0-16758 GCA_041918195.1 Anaerolineales bacterium | reverse complement strand
TGCCCAGGCGTCCCACCACGCGCGCCTCGGGCGCGCAGGCCCCCAGGCCCTCCTCCAGGCGCGCAAACGCTCCAAAAGGCACCACACTGGTCACTACAGCCTCGGTGACCTGGCCTGGAAAATAACGCGCCTCGGCGGTCTCCCATGGATTCGGATGGAGCCGTTTCAAGCTCAGTGCAATGCGCGCCCGCTCGCGATCCACCTGGATCACATACACCTGCACCAACTGACCGACCTGCACTACATCTGCCGGATGGTGAACTCGGCCCCAGGAGATCTCCGAAACGTGCACCAGGCCTTCCACCCCGCCCAGGTCTACGAATACCCCAAAATCGGTGATGTTCGTCACCACACCTTCCGCACAGTCCCCCCGCTGCAGAGACTGAAGCAGCGAATTACGCGTCCCCGGCTCCGCCAGTGCTGCCCGCTCTGAAAAGACCACCCGGCCTCGCTCTGGATCGCATTCGATCACCTTCAGCCGCAGGGAGCGATCCAGGTAGTGCATCAACCATTCGTCGCTTTCGACGGCCTCCTGCGGGGCTTCCACCAGGTGCGAGACGGGCACAAATCCCTGCAACCCTTCGCCATTGACCAGCAACCCACCCCGGTTGTAACTAGTGACCTGCAGCGTAATGGCCTGGTCGCTTTCATACAACTCTAGCGCCCGGCTCCAATCCACCGCCAGTAACTCATTAGTGGTTCGCCCGCTTTTTGCTCGCTGATGATTGCGTACCCCAGGCGACCCGTTCTTGGCCTCATCCTCAGCCATCACGGCCTCCCACCACGATTCATCCATCGGCGGTGGTTCCACATGCATTTCTCGGTAGTTTGGCTGTTTCACCATTAAGTTCACCTCGCTGATGCTTTTATGTCAGGCTTTGGCGTTTTTCAGACCGGCGTGTTCTTTTCGAGCCTGTTTTTCCATTTCGACGATCGCGCCGGCTACCGCCTCGATCGCCACTCGCTGCTTGCGATACAGGTCGGCTTCCGACATGGCCAACCGCATTGCAATTTCGCGCACTTTTCGACCCTCCAGGAATTTCATTTCCAGCAGGTTATACATCAACCAATCGGTCGTGAAACGGCGGTCTCCTTCTGGGCGAGTCTGGTCAATCGCCCGCCGTAAAATCGTTCGCAAGGCGTTTGCGGGGGTCTCTTCTCCCTCCCGCATGGTCTGCTGGACTACTTCCAGTTCCAGCAACGGGCTTTGGGTCAGTTTCGGCCCTCCCCAATAGTGGGTCAGGGCATCTTTTACCGATTGGGCCAGGTTCTGCCCGTCCGCCGGAGCCTCCGGCAGAGCCAGGATTTCGCTGCCTTCATACCGGGAAGCCGCCCGCAGGCGCTGGATCATCTCCACCTGTGGTGTCAACGCTTCCAGGCTGCTGAAAACCTGCTGCTGGCGCTTTCTATCCCGCAGCGCCAGCGCAGCCCTGCTGGATAGGATCGCCAGCGCCTCGGCCTGCTCGGCATCCAGTTCGTCCTCTGGCTGGCGGGTAACCCCCAGCAGACCCAACAAGCCGTAATGATTATTTTGCTCAGGATCATCCAGCGGCACCAGCCAGTAATCGCCCCAGGTGAACAGCCCGTTCAACCCATTCTGGCTGGCCATCTCTAGCAAATCCACCGATAGCTCGTCTCGGTCCAACGAGCTATCCCCGCCCACCGTCACCAGCAAGTCCACCCCCTGCTGGCTCAGAGCTGCAATAAATGCCTGGTTGGTTTGCAGCCGGTCGCAGACTGCCACTAACACACTCTCCAGGAACTGGCGCAAGTCGCCTAAAGTCAGCAAGCGCTCTTCCATGGTCTGGAGCAACTCAACATCCGCTCGGTCCCGGCCATAGAACAGCCAGCGCTCCCAAATTGGGGACAGCAAGGTAATCAAATGCTCAAAAATTAGCACTGAAGCCACCATCGCCACCGGCGCCAGGGCAGTGAAGTCAATCCCAAGAATCACCCCGCTGCGTCGCACCAGGGTGGTGATCATTAAGGTAGTCGAAGCGGTGATCGGACCGCGCATCAACCACTTGAACAATCGCCGCTTCACCACCCGGTCTGGCCAGGGAACGCCAAAAAACGCTACTGCATAAGCCATCAACACCAGGAAGACCGAAACCAGGATGTTGCTTAAATCCGCCGCTAACCAGAAGATCAGCGGATGATCTGCTGCAAACCCTGAGCCAAATGCCAAGTACGGGAAAGAGCCGAGCGCCGGCGCCAAGCTGCCCAGGATCAGGTAGGTCATTCGCCGCCGGCTGGCGCTGGTTGCACTGCGCTGGTAGGTGCGCAGCAGGTTGATCCAGGCGATCACCATAATCGATGCATAAAAGATAGTGAATACATCGACAAGCCAGGTTCGCTGTAAATGCGGGCTCGGCGTTGTCTCCAACGGCCCAACCATCCAGCCCAACAGCAGCGCCGCCAGGAAGCCCAACGAAAGCAGGTAGATCAGTCGCACCGCCGCCCGCCGACGGCCGCGCGAAGGCCGCCCGGTCGTTGCCAGGACGGCGTCGGAAAAATGCAAATAAGCCGGCGGCAAGAAGATGATCCCTGGCCACTGCAACAGCAGCCAGAACCGGTCCTGAAATGGCGTATTCGCTACGCTCACCATTGCATCGCCCACATAGACAATCACCACGCACACGGAGATCAAGGCAAACGAGCGGGCGACGCGATCACGTAAGTTAAATGAAAGCGCGTACAACAGCAGGGAAAACGCAGTGATCGCGATCCCAGCTGTCAAGAACTCATTGAAAGTTTGTAGACCATTTACCAATAAATCGTACATCCTTTTCCATCCACAGGGCTCAGTCTTTCAAAACCACTCGCCTGGAGATCACCGCAAAGAAATCGCGAAGAACAAAGCAATGTCGTGGTTAGCATAATAACGGTCGTTGTAGCCGCAAAAGTCAAGCCCCAGCTTCTCCGCCAATTTGATTGCCGGGTAGTTTTTCGACTGCATTTCACATACCAGGTTACGGCAGCCATGTTGCAGTCCCCATGCCTGGGCCGAAAGCAGCAGGGCGCTGCCAATTCCTTGCCGGCGCAGCCGTCGCTTGACCACCAGGTCAGTTACCCAGGCCGTCAACGGGGCCACTCCCAGCTTCAGCCCAGCATAACCAACCGGCTCACCTTCGTATAACGCTGTCAACAGACCATCGCGCCGTTGCCAATCCACAGCCAGTAGCTCCGGGTCGCGAGCATATTCCACCCGCGCCGAGCGCGGCAAGCGGATTTCCCGAAAGCCGATTTGGATCTGGCTGGCTTCGCCCAGCCCTGTCTCAGTGCGCTGAATCTCCATCTGCCAAACATAGTCGCTGACAGTGTTATGATCCAGGGCTGCCAGAGCCGAGATATCGCTTTCAATGGCAGGACGAATTTCAATTTTTGGCATATCAACATCCCTTTCATGGGCTTAATGTCGCATCCGGCGAGCGCACCACGCGCACCTGAACCACGCACGGCGGCGCAAGGCGTGCCTGGTTGTCCACTACCACCAACCCAAGCTGATACTCGCCAGGGCTCAGCCGCCGTGTATCCCAGTCTCCCAGCTTGCCGGCCTGGATCGGGACGTTGCCAGCTTGCAGCGTTAGCCAACTCGGGTCGTCGGGCAGCTTCATCTCAATCTTATAGAAACCAAAATTTTCGATCGCCGCGCTCCCTAGCACCTCGACCACTCCGGATACTTCCTGGCCGGCCTGTGGATCCGTGATTTCAATCTGTCCAACCAGGCAACCGCTTGGTTGGACGGTGGGCGCTCCTTCCAGGACTGCCGTTGAAATAGTGCTCCCTGGTGTCTGCTCCGGTCCGCTGGTTGGTGTGACCGTCATGAGCAGGCTCACTGTCGGCGTAGGCAGGTTGTTCGCACTGGGCAGGCTCGGCGCAACAAACGTAACCAGGATAAATTCAACCACCGCCAGGACAATCAACAAGACCAGCACAATCGCAGATTGGTTCAAGCGTCCCTGTGCATTATCGCGTTCAAGCCCAAAACCTGCTCCCCGCAGCTCTTGCCAGGCCAGGATGAATTTGCGGATGAAATACAGTCCCACCACCCCCAGGAACACATAAATCCATACCTCTAAAGCGCGGAAGAAATTAATCGCCTCAGCAGCCATACCTACCCATGTCGTGTGCCAACCAGGCTACAGTCGGGTTAAGATACCTCGCACCAAACTTTCCAGCTTCGGAACGATCAATCGCCCAGCCCCCAAGACTTCCTCGTGGGTCGTCAGCGTATTGCCATCCAGGTTCGCTTTATTGCTGATCCCGGACAGTCCAATGACTCGTGTTCCACCATGCCGGGCGATCGTCACTTCGGGAACTGTAGACATGCCAACAGCATCAACGCCAATCCCGCGCAAGAACCGCAGGTCAGCCGGAGTCTCAAAAGAAGGCCCGGCCAGTCCGGCATACACACCTTCACGCAGTTCGATACCCTGCTCTTCAGCGACCTGGCGCACCATTTCCGCCAGCGCCCGATCATACGCCTGTCCCATATCTGGGAAGCGCGGCCCAAACTCAGCCAGATTCGGTCCACGTAACGGGCTTAAGCCACCCATACCGATCAGGTTCAAATGATCCGTGATCAGCATGACCTCACCGGGCTCGAAATTCGGGTTCACCGCTCCAGCGGCATTCGTCACAACCAGAACCTCAACCCCAAGCACCTGCATCACCCTCACTGGCAAGGTTATCTCCGCCATGCTATAGCCTTCATAGTAGTGAAACCGGCCCTGCATGATCATCACCGGCTGCTCTTCCAGGTCGCCAAAAACAAACTGGCCAACATGTCCTTCGACCGTTGAAACCGGAAAACCAGGCAGGCTGGAATAGGCAACCCGGATTGAATTCGGAATGGTCTCTGCCAATGAACCCAGCCCAGAGCCTAAAATCAACCCCACCCGCGGTAGCTTAGTGATTTGCGAGCGGACCAGTTCAGCCATTTGTTGTATTTGGTGAGTTGTGAAATATTCGCTCATACCAATCCTCTTTCCAGATTAAATTAAAAAACAGGGTTTTACAGCGTCGTTAAATCGCGCTGCAAGACCCCGTCGTCCAAAGAACCCCGGCCCCCGCATAACTACTCAAACAAACAACCCTCCCGCTGCAACCGCGCCGATCATCCGACCTGGCCGCAGTGCTTTCCACTCCAATAAAATGATACACCAGCAGTGTGTGATTATTATAACATGTGGAGAAGATTAAAATCACTTCTCCGTCCAACCAGGTTCGGCTCTTAGAGAGCCGACGCAAAGGCCGCAATAGCTTGCTCGATATCAACGTCTCCAATCCCGCAATGCGTCACTAGTCGAAAGCGGTTTTTCCCCGCCACTCCGGCCAGCACTCCCCGGCTCTTCAGCCGCATCGCCATCTCTGAAGTGCTCAGAGCTACCTCCGGCGCCAGGTTGACAAACACCATGTTGGTCGCCGGGTAAGCCGGATCGAGCGTCAGTCCTGCAATCGAGCGCAAACCATCCGCCAGACGCTTCGCCCGCAGGTGATCCTCCGCCAGGCGATCGATCATCGTCTCCAGAGCGACAATCCCCGCTGCTGCCAGGATTCCGGCCTGGCGCATCCCTCCACCCAGGATCTTACGCGCCCGATGTGCCTTGCGGATAAACTCCGCATCCCCAACAATGACCGAACCGACCGGAGCGCTGAGCGCCTTGCTCAGGCAGAAGGTCGCCGAATCAACCCCTTCGACCAATTCACGGGCCGGCTTTTCCTGCGCCACCGCCGCATTAAAAATCCTTGCCCCGTCCATATGCAGCTTCAACCCATGTTGATGGGCCAGTTCAGCCACCGCCTGGGTGTAGCCTGGCGGCAGTACTACCCCGCCGCAGCGGTTGTGCGTATTTTCCAATGCAATTAATCGGCTGGGCGGAAAATGAGCATCTTCAGAGCGAATCGCCTGGCGAATCGCCTCCAGGCCGATCGTCCCATCCGTCTGGTTCTCAAGCTGGCAGGAATGCACTCCACCCAAGGCCGAAATGCCCCCAGCCTCGTACAGGAATGTGTGTGCTTTGTTTCCCAGGATCACCTCGTCGCCGCGCTGGCAATGCGCCAGGATCGCCGCCAGGTTGCCCATCGTCCCACTCGGCACAAATAAACCGGCTTGTTTGCCAAGCATCTCGGCCGCCATCTCCTGCAGGCGGTTGACTGTCGGGTCCTCGCCATAGACATCATCGCCAACTTCTGCCCGCGCCATTGCCTCCCGCATTGCTGGCGTTGGCCGGGTGACGGTATCCGAACGTAAATCAATCATAATTCCTGTGCTTCACCTTTCTCTTCAAGATTTCGATCGCAATTCTTCCAGGACCCGCTCCAGTTCTATCGGTAGCGGCGCGTTGAAAGTCCGCAGTCCGGTTTCATTCGGCAGCCGGATTGTCAAACGATGCGCATGTAGAAAGTGTCGCTTCAGTGCCAGCGAAGAACGCTTCCGCCCATAAATCGTATCACCGGCCACCGGGCAGCCCAGGAAAGCCAGGTGCAGGCGAATCTGGTGCGTCCGTCCAGTTAGCGGGTGCACCTCCAACAGCGTATATCCCTGGAATCGCTCCAGAGTGGTGTAGTCGCTGATCGCCTCACGGCCCTTTTCGGCCGCCACGACAGCCATCCGCTTGCGTTGTTTTATATCTCGCCCAATCGCCGCTTCAACTCGCCCATTCGGCGTAGGCGGCTGTCCATCCACCAGGGCCAGGTAAACCTTCTCAACTTTACGCAAGCGAAATTGATCCTGCAGCCAGCGGTGAGCGCGCTCATTTTTAGCCAGTAAGATCAGACCAGAAGTCTCCTTGTCCAGCCGGTGCACCACACCCGGCCGCTGCTCACCGCCAATCCCTTCCAGATCCGGCGCATGGCTGAGCGCGGCGTTCACCAAAGTACCAGAAGCATGCCCGGCTGCTGGGTGAACCACCATCCCGGCCGGCTTATTCACTACCATCAGATCAGAATTCTCAAATAAAATTTCCAGCGGAATCGCCTCCGCTATCAGACCGCTCGGGACGACCGCCGGGATGTGTACCTCGACCTCTGCTGGCCGCTCCAAATTCAGCCCAGCCTTCAACGCCAGTTTACCATCTACCAGCACCTGTCCATCCCGGATTAAGCCCTGCAGCCGGGCGCGCGAAAATTCAGGCAGCTGCTCCGCCAGAAAGCGATCCAACCGCTGCGCTGCCCCGCCTGGAAAGCGCAGGTTCTCCGTCCGTTCTTTCAAGGCTCTGTTCTCCATCGTGTTATTCAACCCTGCTCGATCCGGATGAACTGGAGTCGCTCTCTTCAGGCTCAGAAACCCCTGCTTCCTGTTGCTTCAGCTTCTCCTCGCGTCGCTCGCGCAGCCACATGCCCAAAATCAGTACCACCACCCCTACCGAGAGGCTGGCATCTGCCACATTAAACACAGCAAACGAGCCAACCGAAACAAAATCAGTCACCGCTCCAAACCGGATCCGGTCAATTAAGTTGCCGATAGCCCCACCCAACTGCATCCCCAGCGCCAGGCGGACTAACCAGTCCACCTTAGGCACCTGCGGAAAATAGTAAATAATAGCTGCCGAAACAACAACCGCCAGCGCCGAGAAAACCAGGTTCATCCCCTGGAACATCCCAAAAGCTGCCCCGGTATTTTGCCAGTGTACGATACGGGCATACGGCAGCAGCCAGTCCCACGGCGCCCAGGCTTCGGTATAAGGTATATTAGTTCGTACAAGATGCTTGGTCCACTGGTCGAGCAGGATGATCAACCCAGAAATCCCTGCCAGTAATAAATAACCATCATAATTACGTTTCAAACTACGGCTCCTGGCTCAGGCTTGCGCCCGTCATTTCTTAAGATTTAACGATTTTACCGCAAATGGTTAAATGAGATATGATAGAGTCTATGGCACGTTATCCCGTCCCGCTCCAGGAAACTCGCCGTGAATTGCTGGTGGTCAATTCACGCTTTATTGCCAGCCTATCGCCGGTCTTCAGCGTTGATCAAGCCAGGGATTTTATAGCCCACATCCGCGCCGAGTTCATCGATGCCACACACAACGTCCCGGCTTACCTGGTAGGCGGCGGCGATTCAGTCATCGAACACTGTTCAGACGATGGCGAGCCATCTGGCACGGCTGGCCGCCCGGCCCTGGCTGTGCTAAAAGGCAGCGGCTTAGGCGATACCGCTGTCGTGGTCACCCGTTATTTCGGCGGCACAAAACTGGGCGCCGGCGGCCTGGTTCGGGCCTACTCCGACGCTGTCCGGGCTGTGATTGAAGCCGCGCCGCGCGCCGAACGCCTGCCGACCACAACTTTGCTGGTCGAGCTTCCCTATCGCTGGGTCGAGCGTTTGCGACGCCTGGTCGCTGTGCACGCTGGACGGGTATTAGAAGAAGATTTCCAGGCCGAAGTCACCATGACCCTCCGTTTTCCCTCCGATCGTTGCCCCGAGTTCGAACATGCCCTCCGCCAGGCATCCAACAACACCTTGCTGCCCATTCCCATTTCAACCGAAGAAGAATTAATCCCAATCTCAAAAGGATAAAACACCATGCTGGCTGACTTTCCCCATCGCCGCTTTAATCCCTTGACCGGTGAGTGGCTGCTGGTTTCACCTCATCGCACACAGCGCCCCTGGCTCGGTCAGGTCGAGAAGACCGTCATTGAAACTCGCCCGGCCTACGACCCGCGCTGCTATCTTTGCCCTGGCAACCAACGCGCCGGCGGCGCCAAAAACCTGGATTATGCCCATACCTTTGTCTTTACCAACGACTTCTCGGCCTTGCTTCCCCATACCCCTGCCCGTCAAACCGGCGAACATCCCCTCCTCCAGGCCCAATCCGTCCCTGGGGAGTGCCGGGTGATCTGCTTCTCCCCCCGCCATGACCTGACCCTGGCTGAGATGGCCGTTGATGACATCCACCGAGTGGTCGATGTCTGGGCCGAGCAGGTCAAGGAGTTAGGCGCTAAGTATCGTTGGGCCCAGGTCTTTGAGAATAAAGGCGCCGTTATGGGCTGCTCCAATCCTCACCCACATGGCCAGATCTGGGCGCTCGACGCCTTACCGAACGAGGCAGCCAAGGAAGAGCACTCTCAGTTGGCTTATTATCAACAGCACCAACGCCCCCTACTCCTGGATTATGCTGCCCTGGAGTTGGAACGGAATGAGAGGGTTGTCGCCAGCAATCCCAGTTGGCTAGCCCTAGTGCCCTACTGGGCGATCTGGCCATTTGAACTTCTCCTGCTGCCCCGTTTCCCCGTCCAGAGCCTGGTGACGCTCGACAGCGTCAGCCGGTTCCACCTGGCAGAAATCCTAAAACAAATACTGACCCGCTATGACAATTTATTTGAGACCTCCTTCCCCTATTCTATGGGTTGGCATGGCTTGCCAAAGCCATCTCCCGATACTCTTCATTGGCAACTCCACGCCCATTTCTATCCGCCCCTGCTCCGCTCCGCTTCCGTCAAGAAATTTTTGGTTGGGTATGAAATGCTCTCCGAAGCCCAGCGTGACCTGACCCCTGAACAGGCCGCGCAGCGTTTATTGGCGATGCCCGCGCTGCACTACAAAGAGCGCCTGGCAGGTGAAGGGTAGCCCGGCTTATGTACCCCCTGTCCCAAACCACCTGGCATGGCCAGCCAGCCTGGGTATTAGAAAGTGAACGCCTGCGAGTCGTGACGGTGCCATCTGTCGGCGCCAGGATCGTCAGCCTGTTTGACCGCCAGGCCAACTTCGAGTGGCTGGTTGGTCCCCAGGGTCCTCTCACTCCGGCCGGCTATGGCGCCAGCTTTGTGGACCAGGACTTGAATGGTTGGGACGAGATGCTCCCGACGATTAACGCCTGCGCCTATCCCGTAGGTGGCCCTTTTGCCGGTTGCTGGCTTCCCGACCACGGTGAGGTCTGGTCGGTACCCTGGCAGCTTGATTCTGCCCAAGCCTCGCCGGAACAGGCCAGCCTGTCCTTGAGCGTCGTTGCCCGCGCCCTGCCCGCCCGGCTTACCCGCGCCATCCGCCTGGCCCAGCCCGATCTGCTCGAGCTGCAATACCGCCTGGTGAACCTCGGCCCGGCCCCATTCCACTACATCTGGGCCGCTCACCCGCAGTTTTCCGCCCACGCTGATACGCTCATCCGCCTGCCCGGAGAAGTAAGCCAGGTCATTAATGTCACATCCCAGCCTCCCTGGGGGCAACCTGGCCAGCCGTATCCCTGGCCGCAGGCGATTGCCCAGGATCAAAAGGTTTACCGCTTAGACCGGATCGGCCCGGCCGAGCTCAAAACCTGCCGCAAGTTCTATCTGCCGCCCGAGCAGCCGGTCAGTTGGGCTGCACTCGAACGGCCTGCTCTGGGCTGCTCCCTGCGTCTGGAATGGCAGCCAACTGAACTGCCCTACCTGGGTATCTGGGTCGATGAAGGCGCTTATAGCCGGCTGCCGGTTGTCGCCCTGGAGCCAGCCACCGGCTACTATGACAGCCTGGCCTTGGCCTGTGAGCTGCAGCGCGCCCCGCAAATTGAGCCCGGCGCCGAGCATACCTGGATGCTCGGCCTGCGCCTGGGTTAACTAGTTTTTGACGATCGCATCGAAAACTGGTAGAATTATTCTTGTAACTCTACAGAAAAAGGGTACCTTCTAAACATGCGACGGTAAGCTATCCATTTTATGTCTCTCCCCACCAGCCTGCGTTCCTCTGAATATTCAGCGGCCAGGCGGGGATCGCTGCTTGGCCGGCCCCGGTCAGTCAGCGTCGCTCAGGTCACACCTGCCGGAGGCAATTATGCTTACCGTTCATCATTTAAAAAAATCTTTCGATACCCAAATTTTATTTGAAAATGTTACTTTTAGCCTGAATCCTGGTGAGCGCCTCGGCCTGGTCGGGCCAAACGGATGCGGCAAGACCACACTGCTGCGCATCCTGGCCGGAGAAGAGCCGCCCACTGCCGGAGGCGTCCACCGCGACCCTGATCTGCGCATCGGCTACTTACGTCAGGGATTTGAGCTCAATCCGCTCCTCAGCCTTGGCGAGGTCATTCACCAGGCTGCTGGCGATATCATTGCCCTGGAAAACGAGCTCACCCAAGCCGCCGCTGCGCTGGCCAGTACGCCTGCCAGGGTAGCAGACTCCCACCTGCAGGCATACTATGATGATCTGCTCCGCCGGATTGAATTTGCCGAGACAGGCCGGGCTGGTGAAGTGCTTGCCGGGCTTGGGCTGGCCGCCATCGACCCGCTCACCCCACTCGGCCGTTTGAGCGGTGGCCAGTCCACCCGCCTTTCGCTCGCCCTGGTGCTGTTAAATGATCCCCAGCTTCTCCTGCTTGACGAGCCCACCAACCATCTAGACATCACCATGCTGGAATGGCTCGAAACCTGGCTCGCCAGCAGCCCCTGCGCTGCCCTGGTCGTCTCCCATGACCGCACCTTCCTTGACCATACGGTCACCAGCATCCTGGACATGGACCCCCAATCTCACCACCTGCGTGAATATGCCGGTAATTACACTGCCTACCTGGAGCAGCGCCAGGCGGAAATTGAGCAGCAATGGGCGGAATACAAGGATCAGCAGGCCGAAATCCGGCGCATGGAGCAAGATATCGCCCGCCTAAAATCGCAGGCCGCCTATACCGAGCGCCAGGCCAGCTCCATCCGCATCGGTGGTGGGGAAATGAAAATCAAAGGTCGCAAATCCTACGAACAGGGAATTGCCAAAAAAGTCGCCCGTAAAGCCAAAGCCCGCACGAAGAAGCTCAACCGTTACATCGAATCGGATGAGCGCGTCGAGAAACCGCTCCGCTCCTGGCAGATGAAGCTGGAATTCAGCCAAAGTCCCCATCTTGGACAGCGCGCCATTCGGCTGGAAAACCTCACCATCGGCTACAGCCCGGCCATTCCCATCCTCCAGGATCTCGACCTGGAAATCCACGCTGGACAGCGGGTCGTCCTGACCGGGCCGAACGGCAGTGGCAAGACCACTCTCCTACGAACGATCGCCGGTCGCATTCCAGCCCTGGCTGGAAAAGTCCAGCTTGGCGCTAATATCCGCCTCGGTTATATGACCCAGGATCAATCCAACCTCGACCTCGCCCGCACCGCCCTTGAGACGATCGCGCCTTGTTTTCCAAACGAGACCGCCGCCCGCAACTATCTGGCCTATTTCCTGTTCACCGGCGACGAGCCGCTCAAGCTCAACCGCCTGCTCAGCTACGGCCAGCGCGCCCGGCTGATGCTCGCCTTCCTGGCTGCTCAAGGCTGCAACTGTTTGCTGTTGGACGAGCCAATCAACCATCTGGATATTCCCAGCCGCACCCAGTTTGAACAAGCCCTGGCTGGCTATGCCGGCGCGGTCCTGGCAGTCGTCCATGATCGCTACTTCATCGAGCGTTTTGCCGACGAAATATGGTGGGTCGCCGACGGCGCGATTCGCCGCAGTTGAATGACTGGTTAAATTTCGATTACTTCGCTAACCACAGGGCGGCCGGCTTTGCGGTCGTAATACTGCTGTTCGATCCAGGCGTACGTCTTGGCCAGGCCATCCTTCAACGGGATGCTCGGCTCCCAACCCAGCACTTGCTGGATGAAAGTGTTATCGCTATTACGGCCGGCCACGCCCAGCGGGGCGTCCAACTGGTAGTTGCGCTCCAGCTTGACCCCGGCAACCTCTTCAATAATATCCACCAATTGGTTGATCGAGACCAGTTCCTTCGAACCCAGGTTGATCGGCTTGGCAATCAGGTCGCTCGAGTGGGTGATCATGTCAATACCCAGCAGGCAGTCGTCGATATACATAAAACTGCGCGTCCGCGTGCCATCGCCCCAGATGTCAATCTTATGGCTTCCTTTATCTTTTGCTTCCACCACCTTTCGGCACAGCGCCGCCGGCGCTTTTTCGCGCCCGCCATACCAGGTGCCGTTCGGACCATACACATTGTGGAAGCGAGCAATATGCGTCTCCAGGCCACGCTCCACCCAGTACTCCTCGCAGAACATTTCCGAGACCAGCTTCTCCCAGCCATAACCGCGCTCGGCCATCGCCGGGTAGGCATCGCTTTCCTTCAACGCCCGCACATTAGGATCCTGCTGAAGTAAAGTGTTATAGACGCACGCAGAGGAGGAATAGAAATAACGCCGCACCCCGGCACGGTAGGCGGCCTCGATCAAATGGGTGTTAATCAAGATGCTACGCAGGCATTCCACCCGAAAGCGTTCGATGAAACCCATCCCGCCCATATCGGCGGCCAGGTTATACACCTCGGCCGCGTCACGCACCGCCTGGATGGCGTTATCTTTCTCGCTCAAATCCATGCACAGGTTCTCAACCCCCGGAATGCGCTGGTACCAGCGCGGGAGCGGTTTCTTATCGATTGCCCGGATGCGCCTGAAACCCTGTTCACGAAAATAGCGCGCCAGCGAGCCGCCGATAAAACCGCCGCCGCCAGCAATCACAATCAGGTCGTCCTTATTCACATCAGGGTGGGTTGCCGCAATTAGGTTCTCTTTCATTCGATTGCCTCTTAAACTCCTGGTTGGTAGATGTCACACTGCTAACCTTACCATAAAAACTGTCCTTAAGAATAGGTTATTTTAGCTTTTCTCCAGCCAGTTTGCCTGGTCTGCGCTTCAAAACCACTCGAACGGTTATAATCTAACCGGTATATTCAATTGACATGCACGCATTCACATCCACCCACCAGGATCTACTTCATATTCGCGCCGCCGCATTGCAAGCCGTTGACCCCTCCCTGGCCGTCCGGCGTTACATCCAGCGCACCTCCAGCCGCCTGGAGTTAGGTTCGACCACCTGGAATCTCGATCCGTCCGGGCGAGTATTCCTGGTCGCCGCCGGAAAAGCCGCTGTTCCGATGGTCCTGGCTGCTGCCGATTTACTTGGCGAAGCGCTTACCTCCGGCATCCTCGTCACCCGCTATGGCCATGCCGCCGGTGCGGTCCTGCCTCCCCGCCTGAAAATGTTCGAAGCCGGTCACCCCATCCCCGATGAAAATGGCCTGGCTGGCGCTCAAGCCATCCTGGAGCTCCTCGCTCAGCTTGAGCCTGCTGACCATTTGCTGGTCTTACTCTCCGGCGGCGCTTCAGCGCTGATCCCTTGCCCGGCTCCGCCCGTCACCCTGGCCGATCTTCAGCGCTTGACCAATTTGCTCCTAAGTTGTGGCGCAACAATCAATGAACTCAATTCAGTTCGCAAACACCTCGATCTCCTGAAAGGCGGACGGCTGGCCCAGGCGGCTGGCTCTGCCGGGTTGGTTGCATTAATTCTCTCGGATGTGGTTGGCGATTCGTTGGAGGTGATCGCCTCCGGACCAACTGCCCCGGATCCAACCACCTTTGCCGATGCCCTCGGGGTGCTCGAGCGCTATGCGCTCCTGGAAAACACTCCTCCCGCTATCATCCAGCGCCTCCAGCAGGGATCAGCCGGCCAGCTTTCCGAGACCCCCAAGCCTGGCGACCCGCTCTTCGATCGAATCTCCAACCAGGTTATCGGCTCAAATCGCCTGGCCGCCCAGGCTGCCGCTGCTGAGGCTCACCGCCTGGGCTATGCTGTCCTGCTGCTTTCCACCCGCCTGCAGGGCGAGGCGCGCGAAATCGGTAAAGTTGCCGCCGCTCTGGCCTGCTCCTGCCGCAAGGAAGGCGACCCGCTACCCGCTCCTGCCTGCCTGGTACTTGGCGGCGAGACCACCGTCACTCTGGCTGCCCCCGGCCAGGGCGGGCGCAACCAGGAGTTGGCCCTTTCAGCCGCTCAGGGTATCGCTGGCCTACCCGGAACAGCCATCATGGCCCTGGCAACCGATGGCTCAGACGGCCCAACCGATGCTGCCGGTGCTATCGTGGATGGCCAGACCTGGGATATTATCTGCCAGCACGGACGTAATCCCGCCGCTGACCTCTCCCAGCATAATTCATTCACCGCCCTCCAGGCTGCGGATGCCTTAATGTTTACCGGCCCCACTGGCACCAACGTCAACGACCTGCTCGTCATCCTGATCGCCCCTGAAAAGCAGGGCAGATGATAATGCTCCAATCACCTGTGGCCCGCCTGCTAAAAGACTGCCTCAGCCTGGAAGAAAACTTGCCCGCTTCAGGATCAGTCGATCCACAGGACTGGCAGGCGCTGGCCAGCCTGGCCCGCCTGCAAGGCCTCGCCCCGATGCTCTATTGGCGACTGAGAGCGGATCGCATCCGCTGGCCAATCCCAGAAAATATTCTCCAGGAACTTCACCAGGATTACAACCAGACTTTCTCGCAAAACCTGAAGATTTTCCAGGCCCTTGAGCAAGTCCTCGCCAGGCTGGGCCAGGAGCAGACATTTACCATCCCGCTTAAAGGCGTCTTTCTCACCGAACGTGTTTATCAAAACCTTGGACTGCGCCCGATGAGCGATATCGATCTGCTCTTGCCTCGCGACCAGCTCTCTCAAGCAATTCAGGTTCTCCAGCAGCTGGGCTACCAGCCGCCTTACCCGCTTGACCTGGAACAAGAATGCCGCACGCGGCATGCCCTGCCAACCTTCAGCCTGCCTGGCCAACCCGGCGCGCCGGCCTTCGATTTACACTGGACTCTGACGCCACCCGATTCACCCTTCCAGATATCAATTCAGGCCATCTGGGAGCGCGCCCGTCCTGGCCTGCTGATGGATCAACCGGTCCTCGAGCTTTCGCCAGAAGACTTGCTCCTGCACCTCAGCCTTCATGCCGCGTATATGGAGTATTTCTGCTCGGGCATGCGTCCTTTCTACGATATCGCCTGTTCCACCAGCCTCTTCAAAGACCAAATCGACTGGTCGCGCCTGGTTGACCGCGCCCGCCGGTGGGGTGCTGCCCGCAGCACCTGGCTGGCGCTCTCGCTCTCGGTCCGCTTCTTTCAGGCGCCCATCCCGGCCGCTGTCCTGGCTGACTTGGATCCAAATCCCGAAAATACTGTTTATCTCGACTGGGCAGTCGATCAAATACTTGAACCCGCCGAACTGGGCGGCAAACTAGCCGCAGTTTGGGCATCCCCCACCTGGCCGCAGCGTCTACGCCAGGTCACCCGCCTGGTTTTCCCCTCCCCGCCAGAAATGCGCACTGCCTATCCGCGCCTGGCGCGATCCCTGCTTTGGCCGTTTGCCTATACCAGTCACCTTTCCAGGGTCATCCAACGTAACTGGCGCAACGCCTGGGGCCTCGCCCGGCGCCAACCCGACCTCCAGACCAACGCCTTGCAGCGTCAGCGAGTCAACCAACTGATCGCCTGGCAGGCCGACCTGGCGCAACTCAATCAACCTGTTGAAAAGGAGAGTTCCTAGTCTTCAAAATGCGCTCTGCTTTGCTGCGGTCGTACCGCTACTTGCTGCCCTACTGGAAATTAACCCTCGGCGCTTATCTGTCTGTACTGACCATCCAGGCCTTTTCCCTGTTGATGCCCCAGTTTATCCGCTGGATCATCGATCAGGGCATCGCCAGCCAAAACCTGCGCTTACTGGTCTGGGCGGTTGTTGGCCTGCTCGGGTTGACCCTGGTTCGGGGCGTGTTCACCTTCCTCGAAGGCCAGTGGTCTGAAACCGCCTCGCAAGGCGTCGCTTATGACCTGCGCAATGATATCCAACGCAAGCTGACCTCGCTGTCCTTCTCCTTTCATGATACCGCTGAGACCGGCGAGCTGCTCAGCCGCGCCGTCCAGGACGTTGAGCGGATCCGCTTTCTGACCGGGCGCGCTACTTTGCGCCTGCTCGAAGGCGCGCTGATGCTGGTTGGCGCTTCTGCAATCCTAATCTGGATGCAGCCACGCCTGGCT
>JAYRWF010000242.1:0-1670 GCA_041918195.1 Anaerolineales bacterium | reverse complement strand
ACCCATTGCTCGCGAATTTTTGTTCCAGCCTCTGGCTGCAGCTCCACATATACTGCAGTGACATCCTCAGACATCCCCAACGCCAGGTCGACCGCCTCAATGATGCCCCGGTGAACACCGGAGATTGGAATAACAATTCGGGTGACCGGTTTTGGGCGTAACGAAGGCGGCAGCCCTTTTAGGGAAAGCTGTCGGGCAACCTCCTGGTAATGCTGGCGTATTTTGAGGAAAACAGCCATCAGGATCGGTATCAGTAATAGTGTGATCCACGCCCCTTCCAGAAATTTGCTTACCGAAATCACCAGCAGAGTCACGCCAGTTGCCAGGGCGCCAACGCTATTGGCAATCATTTTTATCTGCCAGTTGCGCCCTTTTTCCCTGAGCCAATGAACAACCATTCCTGCCTGCGAAAGCGTAAAAGCTAGAAACGCGCCAACAGCGAATAAAGGGACCAGCGCATGCGATGAACCGCCGAAAATCACGATCAAAAATGCGGTCCCCAAGGCCAAAAGCATGATTCCATTGGTATAAACCAACCGGTCGCCCAGGCCGCTAAGCTGGCGAGGTAGGAATCCATCACTGGCCAGGATAGCAGTTACCCGTGGAAAGCCGGCAAAGCTGGTGTTGGCGGCTACGGCCAGGATTAGCAATGTGGCGGTTTGGATGACAAAATAAGCCGGCCCACCGCCCAGAATCTGCCGTGCCAGGGCAGATAGGATCGTTTCATCGGGCCTGGCAACTACCCCAAAAAATTGTGTCAGGCCGATGCTGCCGAGGAAAAGCAGAGTCATCAGGACAGCCATAACTATCAGGGTGGTGCTGGCGTTCCGAGTTTCTGGTTTTCGAAAGGCTGGCACACCATTGCTGATGGACTCGATACCAGTCAGGGCGGTGCAGCCAGTTGAGAAGGCGTGAAGAATTAAAAACAAGGAGATTTGTGTTGCCGCTGGCGGTGCGGTAACTAGAATTGAAACATGTTCTCCCGAGATAAGTCTTACCAGACCGTAGGTGAGCATGAGCAGGTAGGCAACCAGAAAGAAATATACCGGTAAAGCCATTAAGCTGCCTGTCTCCTGCATGCCGCGCAGGTTTAGCAACATAATAATTAATAATATCAATAAGGATGCTGCAGTTCGGTGAGTCCAGAGGTTTGGAAAGGCTGAAGCCAATGCTTCCACTCCCGCTGTCAGGCTGACCGCAGCGGTTAAGATGTAATCGATCATTAATGCTGAGGCAGCTAACAATCCTGGAATTGTCCCCAAGTTGGTGCGCGCAACAACATACGAGCCTCCACCAGAAGGGTAGGCGGGTATAGTTTGGTTATACGAGATGGCAACAATTACCAGGACACCGGCAATGACCAGCCCGATTGGCCAGCTTAATGCCAGGCCGACTCCGCCAGCGACGAGCAGGCCTAAGTAAATTTCCTGGTTGGCATAGGCAATGGACGAGAGTGCTCCTGGCGAAAAGGCAGCCAGAGCCTGGATTTTGTTTAACTTTTTTTCCGATATTTCTTGAGTGGGTAGTGGACTGCCAAGGATCAGATGCTTTAGCTTGTCCAGCATAGGGTTACGCTTTCCGAGCCAGCAGGTAAATGTACAGTATTGTCAGGATCAAGAACAGTCCGGTCAGCGCCCATCCAGCCAGGGTTCCCCAAACCGAAGCTTGTT
>JAYRWF010000241.1:0-1969 GCA_041918195.1 Anaerolineales bacterium | reverse complement strand
CGAATTGGATCGATTGCTGGAACAAAAGCAGATCAGCTACATACTGGTAGCACCTGAGATTAGCTGGATGCTGCCGACATATCAACCAATCTATAGCCAGCGGATGCAGGATGTGCTTCCAGCTATTCTTACACTAAACGCAAAGTCTCGACTGGATAGGGTTTTTGAAATTCCCGATGAACTAATCGTTGTATATAAAGTAAAGCCGCCTACCGGCGCTGCCCTACCTACACCATGAACCGGGCAATCCAAAAATATTACAATTCTTTGAAGGTCGCATTGAAAACCCAACGTAATAAGCTGATTTTACTCATGGCAATTCTAATAATTGCCGCTATCCTACCCGCAGCTCAAGCAGCCGCCCAGACCAGCCCGTTTGATTGGTCCTTCCCAATGCGGATTACCGAACGTCAGGAACAAACCTCCGAGCCTTTCCTCGTTGCAGATCAAAGCGGCTTGCTACACCTGTTCTGGAGCCCGCACAATGATGGACCACAATCCCTGTATTACACCCAATGGGACGGGCGTTCGTGGTCCGAGCCGCAAGATATATACAACGGAACTCAGATCAGCGGGCCAAGCGCGGTGGTCGATACGCGCGGGACAATCCACCTGATCTGGTCAGATGGAAATACGATCTATTACAGCCAGGCGCCAGTGAAGGGGGCAATCTCAGCTGCTAACTGGAGCGTAGGCGAAGGGATCGCCAGTGGGTATCAACAGGCATCGATCTTGATCGACCGCCAGGACCACCTTTATCTAGTCTATCCTGGCCTGTCGTCCTCCGGCCCGGCGATGATCACTTCGGAAGACGGTGGGTATTCCTGGTCAAGCGAAAGCCGGATATCTCAGACCAACTCAGCCGATGCAGGTGCGAATTACTTGGAAGGAGCCATCGGACCCGATGGAACCATCCATGTCGTGTGGGTGGAATTCCAGCTTCCGCTCGCCTGGCCACCGCTGGGACTGTATTACAGCCACTCTAATGATGGTGGATTGACCTGGTCTCGCGCTCTGGAAATGGCGACAGAGAACTTCAACCAGATCAAAATTGTGGTAACGGAGGAGAATGAGGTTCATTGTGCCTGGAACGGTGCAGCGGGGACAGGCGGTCGCTACCATCGTTGGTCGCCGGATGGCGGAGAGACGTGGGGAAATACCAACGAGGTGATCCCAGCCGGCTTTGGAGGTTCAGAAGGTGCGCCGCAGCTGGCAGTTGATAGCCTGGGCACCCTACATTTGGTCACTACCTACGACCAGCGGGTCTGGTATGCCTTTTTCCAGGGAATGCGCTGGTCGCAAGCTCAAATTCTACTTTCTGGCGATGAGAACGGAATCCCACCTGTTGGTCAATTTATCGACCCGAAGACCCTTCGGCACATTGAGCATCCCACCATGGCCCTGAATACTGGCAACCAGTTACATGTTGTCTTTTGGGATGAACGACCATCCAGGAATATGATCCAATACTGGTATACCACCAAGCAAACCTCGGCCAGTGCGCTCGAGTTAATCCCTTTCCCCTCACCGACAGCGATTGCGACCCTGGTGCGACCGACAGACAATCCCGACACATTAGTGGCGATCCCCACACCTACCCTGGACTTTGATACCAGCCCCGAGGCAAACAAGCCCATACAGAGCACCGGCTGGCCTGTGATTGCTGCAATCCTGCCTGTCGCCCTGTTAGTTAGCGTAGTTTTGTTCGTTAAAATTAATAAACTGACCAGGAAAAAATGAATAACGCTGATGTACCTGCGATTCCCCAAACCAGCCAGCCGCTGAAACCACTGGCAGTGATTGAGCCCAGTCATGGCCTGGTTAACCTGCCCTGGCGCGAGCTGTGGAAATTTCGTGAGCTGTTATTTTTCCTGGTCTGGCGCGACTTAAAAGTACGCTACAAGCAAAGCCTGCTCGGGATTGGCTGGATTCTTCTCCAGCCCTTGCTCACCATGATGGTCTTCACCCT
>JAYRWF010000240.1:0-3195 GCA_041918195.1 Anaerolineales bacterium | reverse complement strand
CAGGCAGCCTACCGGCAGTTCGGCTGGACGCTGGGGCTGGCCTTCCAGGCGCAGGATGATCTACTTGGGATCTGGGGCGATTCAGCCGTAACCGGAAAATCAGCGGACAGCGACCTGGTTTCGGGGAAAAAATCGCTGCCGGTATTGTTTGGGCTGGAGCAAAATGGTCCATTTGCCAGGCGCTGGCGAGAGGGCCCGATTAACGGTGAGCAGGTGGCTGACCTGGCGCGGCAATTGGAAGCGGAGGGCGCCCGGCAATACACCCAGGAACGGGCTAACGCTTTGACTGACCAGGCGCTTGAGGCGTTAGAGAAAGCCCAACCGGAGGGGGAAGCTGGAAGAGCGCTGAAGGAGTTGGCTGCCCAGTTATTGAAGCGGATGGGATAGGGGGGTTAGAGGAATTCTATAAATGCCTGATTTCCTAACAGGCGGCCGGCTTTGGTCAGGCGCAAACAGGCCCGGGGGTCGCTTGCTGCTGGCGACCATTCGAGTAGCTTTCGCCGGACCAGGCGGTCGATTTGTGGTCCGTACACCTCTTCCAGGCGCTGGCCAAAGCGCTTTTGGAAGGTTGCTTGTGCGATGCCCTCTTCCACCAGCCTGAGGCTCATCATCATCAATTCACCCATCTCCGCCTGGCGGTCAATGGCATGGACGCTCTGGGTGGCTGGGGTGTGCGGAAAGGGTAGCGGGCGGGATGAAGGCTGGTCAGCATGCGTGAGGCGCTGGATGTAAGCGGTAGGGGCCAGGACATTGACGGTGCGCTGCCCAGCGATATACCCATGAGCGCCAGCGCCTAATCCCAGGTAGGGCAGCCCGCGCCAATATTGCAGGTTATGGCGGCAGGCCAGCAACCGGCCGCTCCGCTCTTTGGCCCAGTTGGAAATTTCATATTGAACATAACCGCCCTGATCAAGGCGCTGGCTGGCCCATTCATACATATCTGCGGCCTGATCCTGGTCTGGCTCGGCGACCAGGCCGCGGCGCGACCAATGTTCCAAGGGGGTGCCGTGTTCGATGGTCAGAGAATAGAGGGAAAAATGTTCGGGCTGCAAGCCAAGGGCCAGCTCGATGGTGTGTTGCCAGCCTGCCAGCTCCTGGCCAGGCAGGCCAAAAATAAGATCCAGGTTGAGATTGTCGAAGCCGGCCCGGCGAGCCCAGGCGACGGATTGGATCACCTGGGGGTAATCATGCTGGCGCTCAAGAAAACGCAGCTCAAACGGGTTGGCGGATTGGACTCCCAGGCTGAGGCGGTTGACGCCAGCCTGGCGGAGGGTGCGGAGGTAGGGCAGGGAAAGTGTGCCGGGGTTGGCTTCGAGGCTGATTTCGGCCGTGGGAGGCAGATCGAAGGCAACTTTCAAGGTAGCCAGGATTTGCTCTAGCTGGGCGGTAGACAACAGGGAGGGCGTGCCGCCGCCAAAGAAGACGGTTTCGGCGAGCAGGCGTTCCCCGGCTGCTGCGGCGGCGGCCTGGATTTCCCGGCAGAGCGCCTGGGTATAGGCCGGGATCAGGTCTTCCAGGCCGGCAACCGTGTTAAAATCACAGTAGGCGCAACGATGGCTGCAAAAAGGAATGTGCAAATAGATGCTGATGGATGGCATGCTGAACTGGAGTATACCACGCCGATTTTGGCGTCCAAACCGGAGCGATTTTTTGCGTTAGAGGCTGGTATAATCCCCTGACCAGCGCGATCGAAAGATGCCAATGTACTGGCTGGCTGCGACAGCGCCTGGAATGCTACTGAAGACAAAAAACTATGAGCCCAGAAAAACAATCGAAACCAACTAAACTCTGCCCGACCTGCGGGACGCGAGTGAGCGAAGACGCGCCGCGCTGCCTGGTGTGCGGAGCCGATCTTACGGCGAGCGAAAAGGCCACCAAAACTCAGAAGGTTGTGCAAGGCAGCCGGATGCCCGAACTTACTTTGAGCCTGCCGGCGGCGATGGGTCTGCTGGCCCTGTTCCTGGTGATCGGCGCGGCGCTGGTTTATTTTGCTTTACAGCAGACGCAACCTGAGAACGTCGCCGAGCCGACGGTGACTGCGACAATCACCCTGACGCCGACAACCACTCCGAGCCCGACACCGGAAACTCCCACACCGACCTTCACGCCAGAGCCTAGCCCGACGCCATTCACCTACACGGTCAAGGAAGGCGATTTATGCGGTGGGATTGCTTTCCAGTTTAATGTGTCGATCCAAAGCGTAGTTTTGTTGAACAACCTGCCGGCAGATTGCGGTTCGTTGTTCATTGGACAAAAGCTACTGATCCCTCAGCCTACCCCGACGGCGACCCCGCAGCCGACTGCTACGCTGGCGCCGGCAGAAGCCACCGAAGCGGCGTGTGAGAAAATTGAGATCACCGTCCAGAATCAGGATACGCTGAGCAGTATTTCGTTGAACTACCAGGTGTCGGCGGATGCGATCCGCGAGTATAACGGCCTGGTCAATGACATTGTTCGGTTTGGGCAGACGCTGGTGATCCCGCTTTGCCGGCGGAATGCCACGCCTGGGCCAACCTCCACGCCGACCCCGCCGCCGCCTTACCCGCCAGCCAGCTTGCTGTTGCCGCCCGATGGCGCGGCTTACCAGGGGATTGATGATGTGATCACCCTGCAATGGGCCTCGGTTGGTACGCTGCGCGAAAACGAAGCTTACGCGGTGACGATTGAGGATGTGACCGGCGGAGAAGGGCGCAAGCTGGTCGAGTATGTGACCGATACGAAGTTCATCGTCCCGGCTGAGTTCCGCCCGACGGACAACCTGCCGCATGCGATGCGCTGGGTGGTTGTACCGGTGCGGCAGGTGGGCAGCGATCGAGAGGGCAACCCAATCTGGGAGCCGGCTGGTGCGCCAAGCGTCCAGCGGGTCTTCGTGTGGAGTGGTTCGGGGGGCGCACCAGCCCCAGCGGCGGCCACACCGACGCCATAATACCTATCTAACCAAAAAGGGCTGCGCACTTCGCAGCCCTTTTTGGTTGGTAGTAGCGGTTAGCCTCAGGCTTTGGCTTTTTCAGCGATATCTTCGAGCATGGCGGTGGTCAGGCTCTTGGGGCGTTCGATGGGCTGGCCAAGGGCGCGAGCCCAAACTGCGTTGGCAGTGACGCCGAGCAGGCGGCTGACGCCGAACATGACGGTGTAGAAATCAAACTCGCGTACCCCGTAATGATACTGGAGTGCGCCGCTGATGGCATCGACGTT
>JAYRWF010000239.1:0-4687 GCA_041918195.1 Anaerolineales bacterium | reverse complement strand
GCCGAATTACAACATTCCCAGCGCCATCCGTTGGAATGGGCCTTTGGCGCTTGATGTGCTCGAGAAGTGCGTCAACGAAATCGTTCGCCGGCATGAGGTGCTGCGGACCTCGATCCTGACGGAAGATGGCCGGCCAGTTCAGGAAATTCAGCCTGCTCTGCATGTCAAGATCCCTGTAGAGGATATTTCTGCCTTGGAATCAACCGAGCGGGAGGCCCGGGCACGCCAGCTTGCAGAAGCGGAGGCACGCCAACCTTTTGACCTATCCCAGGCGCCTTTATTCCGTGTGCAATTGATCCGCCTAGCGCCTGAAGAGCACCTGATGCTTCTCACCTTCCATCATATTATTTCAGATGGCTGGTCATCAGGTGTCATGGTACGCGAGATGGCGGCTTTGTATCCGCTGTTCCTCTCAGGAGGAAAGGATAGCACCGGCGTCCTGCCCAGGCTCGATATTCAATATGCAGATTTTGCCGCCTGGCAGCGAAGCTGGTTGCAAGGCGCAGTCCTCCAGCAACAACTTGACTATTGGCGTAACCAGCTTGCGGATAGCCCTACGCTTTTAGAGTTGCCCACCGACCGGCCTCGACCAGCGGTGCAAACGATCAATGGCGATGTAATCAGTTTTGACCTCAGCCCCGAAAGGGCAGCCCTGTTGAATGATTTGAGCCGAAAGGCTGGGGCGACTATCTTCATGACCCTTCTGGCGGCATTCAATATCCTGCTGATGCGGTACACTGGCCAAACCGACATCAATGTTGGCACGCCGATTGCTAACCGGAATCGTAAGCAGATCGAAAACCTGGTTGGGTTCTTTGTGAACACCCTGGTGCTGCGCACCAATCTATCCGATCAGCCAAGCTTCCTCCAGGTGATTGATCGGGTGAAACAAGCCGCGTTAGGCGCCTATGCTCACCAGGATATCCCTTTTGAGATGCTGGTCAATGAGCTGCAACCAGAACGGGACACCAGCCACACGCCTTTGTTCCAGGTGATGTTTGTCATGCAGAACATCCCCATAACGGATATGGAACTGCCGGGGGTGAATCTTTCATCAATGGATTCTTCGACTGGCGCCGCAATGTTCGACCTGACGCTGACCATGGAAGAACATCCACAAGGCTTAAGCGGCGGCTTTGAATACAATACTGACCTGTTCGATTCGGCTACCATTCGCCGGATGATCAATCATTTTAAGACTTTATTGTCCAACTTGGTTGACCATCCTGACAAACCGGTCGAGTTCCTGCCTATGCTGACGAGTGGTGAGCTGGATCAGATCTTTGTGGAGTGGAACCAGAGCCAGGCTTTTGACCTGCCTGGCCTGGCCGTGCATCAGTTATTTGAGAAGCAGGTAGAGCGCACGCCTGATGCTTTAGCGCTGGTCGGCTTGGACGGGCCTGCAGCCGAGCCGGTGCAACTGTCCTATGCTCAACTAAACCAACGCGCGAACCAGTTGGCACATTATCTGGTGGAGTTAGGCGTTGGACCGGAAAAGCTGGTTGGTTTGTGCATCGAACGCTCGCCGGAAATGATCATCGGCTTGTTGGCGATCTTAAAGGCTGGTGGAGCGTATGTCCCACTTGACCCAGCTTATCCGAAAGAACGCCTGATTTATATGTTGGATGACATGCGCGCTGACATGGTTGTGACCATGCAGCGCTTCAGCGGAGTTATTCCAGAAGATACTCCTGGTTTGTCCATAGTCGAGATGGACAGGCTGGCTTCGGAATTATCAGCCCAGCCTGTCTTCAATCCGCCTGCCCGAACCGGTGAAAAGAACCTGGCTTACGTGATCTATACATCCGGTTCGACTGGACGGCCCAAGGGTGTGCAGGTCGAACACGCATCTCTAACCAACTTTGTCTGGTGGGCCAAAAAGGCTTACCAATTCGGCCCGGACCAACGTGTTCTGCAATTTGCTTCATTGAATTTTGATACGGCAGTGGAAGAAATTTATCCAACCCTGGCAACCGGCGGCCTTCTAGTCCTGCGTCCAGAATCGATCCTGACCAGTTTTGAGGAATTTCACCGGCTCGTCGAGACCTACCAGCTGACCATCCTGGACCTTCCCACAGCCTACTGGCATGCCTGGGTCTCTGAGTTGAACCGGACAGGCAGTCGTGTGCCGGATTGTGTTCGGTTAGTGATTGTTGGCGGCGAGCAAGCGCTGATTGAGTCCTATAAAACTTGGCTCAAGCTAACCGGGGGGGAATTGGAATGGATCAACACCTACGGGCCCAGTGAAGCGACTGTGGTTTGCCTCTCCCACACACCTGAGAAGGACGTCGATTCGCTCGCTCTCTTGCCTATCGGTCGACCTATTGATAACACTTATGCCTATGTGGTGGACAGGAATTTACAAGTTCTCCCAGTCGGGGCGTCCGGTGAACTGGTGATCGGCGGGGCCGGATTGGCGCGCGGCTATCTCAATTTGCCTGAAAATACCCGTGATCGATTTGTTTCACCTCCGAGAGAATGGGCGGTTCAGTTTGGCGCGCTCGCCGCTGACCAAGAATTGCTTCCCGATCGGCTGTACCGGACGGGTGACCGGGTTCGTTACTTGAAGGATGGATCGATCGATTTTCTAGGCCGGATCGATAACCAGGTCAAGCTGCGCGGGATGCGAGTCGAGCCGGGAGAGATTGAAACTGTGCTTCGCCAGGTCCCAGGTGTTCAAGACGCGATTGTCCTTGCGCTGCGAGCCCAACCGGACCAGGCCAGCAGCCTGCGCCTGGTGGCTTACCTGTTAGTCAAGGGCAGCCCAGGCGAGCCCGGCGTTCCTGGCGAAGCTGATGTGCGTAACTTCTTGAAAGATCGCTTGCCAGCCTACATGGTGCCTTCAACTTTTGCTTTCCTGGAGTCTTACCCTCTGACGCCGAATGGCAAGGTTGACCGCAAGGCCTTAGCTGCGTTGAGTTTAGACCGCTTAGGTGGGGCCGATTCAGAGAAACAAATGGTTGAACCGCGCACACCTCAGGAAGCGATCTTGGTCGAGATTTGGAAACAGGTCCTGGGGATTGAACGGGTCAGTGTCAGCGATAATTTCTTCGAGCTGGGCGGCGACTCGATTCTGAGCATCCAGGTAACCGCTCGAGCCAATCAAGCCGGTTTACACCTCAACCCGCGCCAGCTTTTCGAAGGCCAGAGCATTGCTGAATTGGCTGCACTGGCTACGGCTGGGCAGACGATCCAGGCAGAACAAGGCCTGGTAACTGGACCGGTGGCGCTAACGCCCATCCAACATTGGTTTTTCGAGCAAGGTTTTCCAAATCCGAGCCATTTCAACCAGAGTTTGATGTTTGAAGTCAACCAGGTGTTGGATCCTGCATTGCTTCAAAAAACGATAGCTCGTCTGATGGAGCATCATGATGCACTTCGTTTACGTTTCCATCTTGATGGACAATCCTGGAGTGCGGAAAACGCCGACCTGCCCAACGATATACCGGTCAAGGTGATCGACCTGTCTGAGCTTGACACAGCCAAGCAAAAAGAGGCTATCGAAGCTGAAGCTGAGAAAACCCAAGCCGGCCTGGATATCGACCAGGGCCCTATGCTGTGGGTGGTATATTTCTACCTCGGCACAAATAAACCAGGCCGGTTGCTGATCGTAATCCATCACCTGATTGTTGATGGCGTTTCCTGGCGAATCCTGGCCGAAGATTTGCAGGCGATTTATGCCCAGCTTGCCAACCATCCAGCTTCAGAGGAACCGGTCCAGCTTCCATCGAAGACGACTTCTTTCCAGTACTGGGCGAACGAATTACAAGCCTATGCAAATTCTGCCGAAGTGGCTAGTGAGCTGGAATTCTGGAAATCAACCGCCGCTCAGCCCTTTGACCATGTCTTTCCTGACAATCCAGCCGGACCAAATGTCGAATCTTCCACACGCGCCGTTCGCCGCTCGCTAACGGAAGAAGAAACACGCTTGCTTTTACAAGATGTGCCAGCAGTTTATAAAACCGAGATCAATGATCTGTTGATGGCAGCCCTGATCCAGTCCTACCAGGCTTGGCTGCGCCGGCCGGCGGTGGCAGGCAGTTTTTGGCCTGAGGTGAGCGGCGAAACCAATCTTATCTTGCTTCTAGAGGGGCATGGACGTGAAGATATTTTGCCTGGAGTGGACATCTCCCGAACGATCGGCTGGTTCACCAGTTTATACCCCGTTCACCTGGCAATCAAGGAGACGGATAGCCCAGGCGAAATTATTATGCAAGTAAAAGAACAGCTTCGGCGGACGCCAAGAAAAGGGATTGGTTACGGTATCCTGCGCTACCTGCGACAGGACAGCCGTGAAGTGTTCCGCCTGTACCCAGAGCCTCAGATCACTTTTAATTATCTCGGCCAGGTTGCCCGGTCATCCGCCAGCCAGACGCAGGAACCGGAACCAGGCTCAGGGCAGGTGGATGAAGCCAGGGCGGGGGCCAGGAATCCAGGCGGTAGTGAGTCGCCGATCTTAAAGGGCGATGGTATTGCTGCCGAGTTGAGCGGCTCGCCTTATGATCCAGATGGTCCACGCCCTCATCTGATTGAAATTGATGGTGGGGTGATGGGTGGACAGCTTGGACTGGGATGGAGCTACAGCGAGAACCTGTTTACTGAAGACACCATCGCGACCTTTGCCGATGCCTACATGGCCTCATTACGGGAATTGATCGCCCATTGCCTATCGCCTGAAGCAGGCGGT
>JAYRWF010000238.1:0-5706 GCA_041918195.1 Anaerolineales bacterium | reverse complement strand
TCCGCTCGGTTTGATCCCAACCACATTTTATGGGCTTTCTTAAACGGTGCCCGGGGCGTGTTCCTGGGCGCCTGCCCATTGGGAGAATGTCATTATGGCTCAGGGAACCATTTTGCCCAGGAAAGAACCCTGGCTTTTCAGCAGCAGTTGGCCGAACACGGCATCGACCCTGGTCGCTTGCAGTTGGAAATGATCGCGGCCGATGATGGGCCAGGTTTTGTCAAAGCCATTCAAAGATTTGCCATTCATCTGGCCAGCTCAACGCTGGCGTCCTGGGAATATGTTCCAATAACAGGAGGTAGGCATGGTTAAACGATTGGAAGTAGAAGTCTGGGCACTAGATAACTGCGCCGGCTGTGGAATGTGCGTGGCTGCTTGTTCTAAACAAGTCCTATACTGGAATGGGCAGGAACATCCTCTTCTGGAAGAGCGAACCAAAAACCTAGGCTATTCGCGCACAACCCTGGACAGTTGTTCCTTCTGCCAGCAGTTGTGTGAAGAAGTCTGCCCGCGCCTGGATCGCTGGCTGCCACTCGAAGCCCAGACCTTAATGGCTGCACGAGCACGCGGCCCAGTCAAATCGGGGCATCCAAATGACGTAATCCGGGCAATCGTTGCAGGTGGACGTTCTGCGGGATTGTTAGATGGTGTAATCATGCTAGACCTGGATGCATGGAGCCTTAAACCTATTGCCCGGCTGGCCGAGACGGTTGAGGGGATTGTCGATAACTTGGGTCCACAGTACTTGTGGGCGCCGGTATTTGAAAAAATAAATGAAGCAGTATATGAGCGGAGGATGGAGAACATCGCCGTGATCGGTACACCGTGCACAGCCCAGGCCATCCGCAAGCTGCGCGCTTCAACGAATCAACGCCTGCGACCATACCAACAGGCAATCCGCCTGTCGGTGGCGGTCTTCTGCACCGGGGTTTACCGGCCTGAGATGATCGACGAAATCCTGGTGAAACGCATGGAGGTAGGCCGCGACCAGGTCCGGCGGATTGAAGTCTCGCCTGACCGCCAGTGGCTTCAAGCCTGGCTGTGGGACAACAGTGTCCGTCGGATTCCACGCCAACAGGCAGAAAGCTTTACACGCCTTGGCTGCGGCGCCTGCAATGATTACCTGGGGGAGTCGGCTGATCTAGCGATTGGCACGCTGGGTGCGCCGGCAAACACTTCATCGGTGATCATTCGCTCCCAAACCGGAGATATATTTGTTCGAAATGCCTTACAAATGAACCTGCTGGAGGCCTCGCCGGATGTTGACCAGTCGGCCCTGGAACAAGCCGCGGCTGAAAAAGACCACCGCGAACGCGCCCAGGCCTTCAAAGACCTGCGGGTGCTGATGTTGGATGCCCTGGCTGACCCGCTCAAACACAACGAGGCGGTCGCCCAGTTCATCCGCTTGTACCGGACACCAGTGCGATCCGGTGCTTCTGAAAAAAATCGCAATAGCTGCACCGGCTGCTAAGTGGAGGTGGCCAATGAAAAGCATAAATGCCAAAACTAAAGACCTGCAAACGACCAATTCAGCGTTGCGCGCCTCGCTCAACGGCCAACCGATCCAGGTTAAGAACGCTGTTCACCTGAGCGGCCTGGCGGCCGGTCTTAAGCATGGCCAGGTGATTGTACAAGGCAACGCCGGTGATTACCTGGGGGTGCTCAACGACGGTGCGACCATTCATGTAATGGGGAATGCTGGCAATTACCTGGGCGATAACATGACCCAGGGAATACTCTTAGTTGATGGCGCTGTCCAATACGGTCCTGGCCAATATTGTTACGGCGGAATCATTGTCATACGTGGGAACGCAGGTGATTTCTCTGCCACAATGAACAAAGGCGCCACCATCATCATCCAGGGCGATGTCGGTGATGAGGCTGGCACCTACATGCTCAAAGGCGAATTGATTGTCGTTGGCAATGCCGGGGAAAATTTCGCCAACTATTTAATTCGCGGTAGTGTCTATATTGGTGGTACATGGAAGAGCTTAGGACACAACACCTGCCTGGAACCGATGAGCGGAGAGGACATCGCCCGGCTGCGGGCCATTTTTGACGCCTACCAGATTGAGGCCGATCCAAGCAAATTCAAGAAGATCGTCGCTGCCTCAGAAAAACCGTTTTACCACTAGGAGGCCAGTATGGCAGTCATTGGAGCTTTTTGCGTCAGTGTCAACCGGGAAATCTGTATTAATTCGCAGATGCCGGGCAAGTGCGCCACCTGCGCCCAGGTCTGCCCGCACGGTGTTTACGAGCTCGACCCAATCAGCGGAGAGATGAATATTCAAAACTATAATACCTGCGTTGGCTGCCGGATCTGTTCAGAATTCTGCCCAGTTGATGCCATCCGGATCAACCCAGCCGAGCCAGAATATATCACCCGTTATCCCTGGACTTTCTCAGCAATTGAGGAAATCCATTATAAATCTCAAACCGGTGAATACCTGCTGCGCGGATTTGGAACGCATGGGCAAACGCCCAATTTCGATCAGATCACTGTCGTGCCCAGCCAGATCTCCAGCCATGCGCCGCTGGATAAATACCGGGAAGAATGCGACCTGGAAGTTGTGATTGGTGCAGACACCTGTGAAAAGCCCATGCACCTGAAATTGCCCTTCGTGTGGGCGGCCATGTCCTTCGGCGCGTTGAGCAAGGAAGCCAAGATGGCTCTGGCAATCGGTGCGGCTATGACTGGGATTGCCACCAATACCGGCGAGGGTGGGCTGCTACCGGAGGAGGCTTACCTAGCACGCGGTTTTGGTGATCCGCAGAAGAGCCGAAAGGAGTGGGAGCCGGGTGGCTCGCTGATCATCCAATGGTCAACTGGTCGCTGGGGTGTTTCGGTCGACTATGTCAATAGCGGCGACGCGGTGGAGGTTAAAATCGGCCAGGGCGCCAAGCCGGGTATGGGCGGGCATCTGCTCGGTGCGAAGGTGACCGATGACGTGGCGCGAGTGCGCGGCGTCCCTAAAGGCTCGGACGCACTGAGCCCCTGCCGCTATTACGATGTCCAATCTCTGGATGATATGAAACATATGGTGGCATTCTTACGCGATGTAACTAGCTACCAGTTTCCGATCTTGTTCAAGTTGGGTCCGTCCCGGCCGTATGCCGACGTAGCGGCATGTATAGAAGCGGGCGCGGATGCGATTAGCATCGACGGCCTGGTCGGTGGTACGGGCTGCTCGCCAGATATCGTCACCCAAGGGGTGGGTATTCCCACCATCGCCTGCCTGCCGCCGGCCGTTCAAGCGCTGAAGGATTACGGCGTCCACCATAAAGTCAAGCTCATCGCCCTGGGAGGGATTCGCAACGGGTTGGATGCTTTTAAAGCATTAGCAATGGGGGCCGACGCAGTCGGTTTCGGCAGCGCGGCCGAAATAGCCCTAGGTTGCCGGGTGTGCTATGCCTGCCATAAGGGCAATTGCCCGTATGGTATCACCAGCCAAAAACCGGAATTCCGGGCGCGCCTGGATCCTGTAGAGGGCGGGCAAAGGTTGGCCAATTTTATTCATGCCACTGCTGAAGAGATCAAAATATTGACCATGTTGTCCGGACATCAGGCTGTGGCAGAGCTCACCAGCGAAGACCTGCGAGCGATGGATTTGAACACCGCAGCGCTTACTGGGTTGAAACTGGCTGGTTATGAGCGCCCGTTACCGATCTGGGAGGCAGCGCTGGCACCGGCGTCGGCCGCGGTGGGCGGGAATGGGAAGCACGGCAAACGCCTCGAACAGGCTACCAAGCCAGGCGGCAAGCCGTAGCGCTTGCGTAAAAGAAAGCAGGGATTATGGCGACCATGCAGATTGACCAGGCACTGGCCGACCGGATGATGGAAAAGGCACTCGCCGCGTGCGCCGAGAAATGCTTTAATGGAGATATCGGCCTTGCGGCCCAGGCATTGACTAGGGGGCGCTGTGAGACGTGCCACCAGGTAACAGATGACTTAGTCCAACAGGTCGGAGAAGCACTCGGACAATTTGACCACACCGTTCGCGCGGTATATCGATACGAACCAGAATATACCTCTGCCCAGCTATTTGGCGGTCGAAGCGGATCAGCCCAACGGGGTGGAATTAACCTGGTCACCTGGGTAGATCGGAAAAGTGCTGCCTTGAACGCCTTGGGCGCCTCGCTGGAAAACACCTTATCCACCAGCCGCCGCAGGCTGGGCTGCCCAAATGCCAGTCCAGCCTGCTATACCTTAGATATCGAAATGATGGACAGCAAAGATATCCTCGAACGAAGGGGCTATGGTGCGGTCGTCAACAGCAGCCACGTGCGTTCCACCCAGGTATGGGTTCGCCCAGATATCGCTAAACAACAATCACCCGAAACAATCGAACTGTACAACCGGGAAAGCCAGGGATTGTTGGCAGCTTATGACCCTGAGTTGACGCCCGAAAGCATCCTATTTGAACAGGCCCAGTCAATCAAAAATTTACCCGAGGCGCAGCGCGCCGATCTTGAGCACCGCTTGCACGAGGTTAAAGTCGTGCTGATTCGGCGGATGATCAGCGACCAGTTGGCTTATATCAACATTGCCAAAGATTGGTTTACCATAAACGACCTGGCGGAAATTTACCAGCACAAAATTGGTAACGGGAAAATCGGCGGTAAGGCAGCTGGGATGCTGCTGGCTGCCCGCATATTGAACGAAGTCGCTGATGAGGCAATTTGCCACGCCCTGCAGATTCCCGAGTCTTACTTCTTAGGCTCAGACGTGGTCTACCTATTTATGGCGATGAACGGATTGATGCACTGGAACGATCAGAAATATAAACCAGAAAGCCAGATTCGCCAGGAATACAGCCAGATCAAAGCTGAATTCGAGACCGGTGAGTTTCCCCCTGAAATCGTTATAGCGTTGCAGGCTGTCCTAGAAAAGGTTGGCCCTAAACCAATCATTGTGCGCTCATCCAGCCAGCTCGAAGACAATTTTGGTACTGCTTTCGCTGGGAAATACGACAGCCATTTCTGCCCCAACCAGGGTACTCCGGCGGAGAACCTGGCAGCTTTGTGCCAGGCGATCGCTCGAACCTATGCCAGCACCTTGAAACCGGAAGCGCTCCTATACAGACGTAGTAAATGCTTACAGGATTACGATGAACGCATGGCAATCTTAATCCAGGTGGTTCAGGGAGAGACTTACGGCAAATACTACCTACCCCAGGCAGCCGGGGTAGCTTTCAGCCGCAACTTGTACCGCTGGTCACCAGAAATTCGTCGCGAGGCCGGCTTTGCCCGACTGGTGTGGGGATTGGGCACGCGGGCAGTCGAACGAGTGGGCAACGACTATCCCCGCCTGGTGGCGCTCAGCCACCCAACCCTGCAGCCCGATGATAGCTGCGAAGCTATCCGTCGCTACTCCCAACAGTACGTCGACTTGATTGACCTGGAGGAAAACTGCTTTAAATCGCTACCCGTCACCAGTGTGCTGAAACCAAGTTATGCCGTTCTGCGGTTCGTCACCCAGATTGAGCAAGATGGTTACTTCACCACTCCCCGCGGGCGGGTGATGGAGTCAGAACTGCCACGCCTGGCAGTCACGTATGATGAACTGCTGCGCAGAACTCCCTTCCCAAGCCTGCTCTCGCGGATGCTGCGGCTGCTGGAAGAACACTATCACGGGGCTGTTGACTTGGAATTTACGGTTCAAATCCCTGACCCGCGCGCTGTTAGCCCACAGGTAACAATAACCCT
>JAYRWF010000237.1:0-3710 GCA_041918195.1 Anaerolineales bacterium | reverse complement strand
TGGTGGCTTTTTGAATGGTCGGCCCATCGGCCAAAGGGTCCGAAAATGGCACCCCTAGCTCAATCAGGTCTGCGCCGGTTTCGGCTAGTGTAACCAGCACCTCTAGCGAGGTGGCCAGGCTGGGATAACCAACCGGGTAATACGGCATCAGGGCAGCTCGCTCCTGCTGGCGAGCGATTGCAAAACTATGCGCAATGTTCTCAATCCCAAATTTCATGCTGGACCTCGGTGGTTTTTCTCCCTGGCATCCAGGGCATTGACGACACTATCCAGGTCTTTATCACCCCGCCCAGATAAGTTGACTAACAGAACCTGGTCGGGGCGATAATCCGGCGCCAGGCGGGCAGCTTCAGCAATCGCGTGAGCGGACTCGAGCGCAGGCAAGATGCCCTCGCTGCGCGCCAGGAGCTGGAATCCCGCCAGAGCCTGGTCGTCTTCGATGGCAGTGTACTCTGCGCGACCGATCTCACGCAGGTAAGCATGCTCTGGCCCGACCGCCGGGTAGTCCAGCCCGGCAGAGATCGAATGCGTCTCTGCAACCTGGCCATCGTCATTCTGGAGGAGATATGTGTAGGTGCCGTGGAGCACGCCAGGTCGCCCCAGGCGGGGATCTCCGAAACGAGCAGCGTGTTTACCAGAGGCCAATCCCTGGCCGCCAGCCTCAACACCCACCAGGCGCACCTGCGGATCGCCCCGAAAGGCATCGAACAGGCCGATTGCATTTGAACCGCCCCCGACACAAGCCAGGCACAGGTCAGGCAAGCGACCAACCTGCTCAAGAACCTGGCGACGCGCCTCGCGCCCAATCACCGCCTGGAAATCACGCACCATGGTCGGGTACGGGTGCGGCCCGAGGGCCGAACCCAGCAAATAGTAGGTTGAGCGTACGTTGGTGACCCAATCGCGAATTGCGGCATTGATCGCATCCTTGAGAGTCTGGCTGCCGCTGGTTACTGCACGCACCTCGGCACCGAGCAGGCGCATGCGCAGTACATTGGGCTGCTGGCGGGCAATATCCAGGCTGCACATATAGACCACGCACTCCAAGCCAAGCAACGCGGCGGCGGTGGCGCTGGCTACCCCGTGCTGGCCTGCACCGGTCTCGGCAACCAGGCGGCGCTTGCCCATCGCTCTTGCCAACAAGGCCTGACCAAGGGCGTTGTTAATTTTATGCGCTCCGGTATGCGCCAGGTCTTCCCGCTTGAGGTAAATTTGCGCCCCTCCCAACTGGCGACTCAAGCGGCTGGCATAGGTGAGTGGCGTTGGCCGTCCAACATAGGTTTTCAGCAAGCCATCCAATTCTTGCTGAAATCCAGGATCTTGCCGGGCAGCCTGGTAAGCGTTTTCCAACTCGGCCAGGGCGGGCATCAGGGTTTCAGGGACAAATTGGCCGCCATACGGGCCAAATTTCGAAGCCAGTCGCTCCTGCGGCCGGGCGGAAAGAAGATTTTTACTGGTGTCATTAAACATGATGGACTCCGGTTATCGGTTAGAGAGTGCGAACAGCCTGGATGAAAGCACGCAGGCGATCCGGGTCTTTGCGTCCAGGCGAAGATTCGACGCCTGAGGCGACATCGACGCCCCACGGGCGCACCTGGGAAACTGCTTGAGCGACATTTTCGGGCCGCAGCCCACCCGCCAGCAGCATTGGGACGCGCCGGGCCAGCCCAGCGGCTAGCGACCAATCGGCAACCTGGCCGGTACCGCCATATTGGCCCGGACGATAAGCATCCAACAAACATGCCGGGGGTTGCCTGCGTTGGGGATAGCTTTCCAGCAAGCGCTCCAGCTCATCTGGGTCAGCCGGGCGAAACGCCTTGAAGGCCAGCGCGCCGAGGTTAGCCAGGTCTTCGGCTGGTTCGTCACCAGAAAGTTGGGCCAGATCCAGGCTGCAACTGGCCAGGATGCGGCGGATTTGCTCTGGCGGAGTGTTAACAAACACCCCAACCAACTGGAGCCTGGGACGAAAACTCGCCAAGGCGGAGACCAGGCGGGCGCAATCGGCGGGGGAGATGTAGCGCGGGCTGGACGGGTGGAAATTAAAGCCAAGTAGTTCGGTCCCGGCTTCGATCGCCAGCAGGGCATCTTCCAGGGTGGTCAGGCCGCAAATCTTGACCCGGATCAAGCCGCCAGCTCCCGGACTTTAGCTGCAGTGTCCGGCGCAGTAACCAGGGTCTCGCCAACCAGGATCGCATCCAGGCCGGCCTGTGCCAGTCGGCGAACATCCAGACGGTTGCGGATGCCGCTCTCCGCTACCGTCAGAACCCCTGCAGGGATGTTCGGGCGGAGGCGCAGGCTGGCGGTCAGGTCGATCTGGAATGTATTCAGGTCGCGATGGTTGATTCCCACAAGGTGGGGCGAGCAAACCAGGGCGCGCTCGAGCTCGGCTGCGGTATGCACCTCAACCAAAACCGCAAGACCTAGCTCGCCTGCCAGGTGATGCAAGTCCTGCAGGCGGGCATTATCAAGGAAAGCGACAATCAACAGGATCGCTGCGGCACCGGCCGCCCGGGCTTCATACACCTGGTAGGGATCGAGCAAGAAATCCTTGCGCAACACCGGCAAGCCGGGCTGCATTTGGGCCACCTGGGCCAGGATTTCCAGCGAGCCGTGGAAGTACGTCTCATCGGTCAGGACGCTGATCGCCGCTGCCCCACTCTGTTGATAACAACGCGCCAAAGCCAGAGGGTCGCGCTCGGTGCGCAAGACGCCCTTGGAAGGTGATGCAAACTTGACTTCGGCGATCAAGGCCGGCCAGGCAGGTTCAACGTCTGAGCCAGGCTGGCGTTTGGACAGGGCGGCCAGGAAATCGCGTGGCGGCGGGGCAGCCTCAGCTCTGGAGCGCAGGACACCCAGCGGTTGGGCCCTCTGGCGCTGAGCAACCTCCTGGAGCTTGGTCTGGTAGATCTGGGCCAGGGTTATTTTCATCTTACTGGAGAAAGCCTGCGGATTGGGTGCTTCCCGCCAAGGCCTGGCTGTACGCAGCCAAGCGTTCTAACTTTTCAAGCGCCGCGCCGCTAGCAAGCGATTGCTCAGCGCGTTGCAAGGCAGCGGCGAAATCGCCGTCCTCGGTTGCCAGGGCGGCAGCCGCGTTCAACAAGACCACATCGCGGCGCGGGCTTGAATCGCGGTTCTCGAGCAGACAGCGCAGCAGCCTGGCATTCTCTGCCGGTTCACCACCGGTTAACAATGAAGCGCTAGCCGGGCGCAGACCATAACTGGACGCATCAAGCAGAAAGCTTTTCACACGGCCGTCACGCAGGCTGCTGACCCGGTTTGGGCCGCTGGTGGTCAGCTCATCCAACCCACCATGCCCGTGGACAACATAAGCCGCCTGGCCCCCTAGCTCGCCCAGAACCCAGGCCAAGGCTTCAGTCAGGTGGGGATCATAAACGCCAATCAGCTGGTGGGCAGCGCTGGCCGGGTTGGTCAATGGGCCTAGCAGGTTGAAAATGGTTCGCTGGCCCAGCTCACGGCGCGGGCCGATGGCGTGCTTCATCGCCGGGTGGAATAGAGGAGCGAACATGAACCCAATCCCGACCTGTTCAATGCAAGAAGCCACCTGGGCTGGCGTTAGGTCGAGTTTTATGCCAAGCGCCTGGAGCACATCTGCACTGCCGCATTTCGACGAGGCCGCCCGGTTGCCATGTTTGGCAACCTTGCGCCCGGCTCCAGCGGCGACAAAGGCTGCCGTGGTAGAAATATTGAAG
>JAYRWF010000236.1:0-4027 GCA_041918195.1 Anaerolineales bacterium | reverse complement strand
AAATGCCGCAAGTTAGCGGCTGGGATAATCACCCCTTGCTCTCCAGTCAGCCCTCGTTTCTGGCAGATCTTGAAAAAGCCTTCTATCTTTTCATTCACTCCGCCAATCGCCTGGATTTGCCCATGCTGGTTAATCGAACCGGTAATCGCCAGGTCCTGGCGAAGCGGTATTTCGGTGATTGCTGAAAGCAGGCTGACCAACTCTGCTGCTGAAGCACTATCCCCTTCTACCTCGTCATATGATTGTTCAAAAGTCAGGCTGGCGGTGAGGTTGACTGGGCCAAAACGCCCATAACGGTTCCCCAGGAAACCAGACAAGATTAAGATTCCCTTGGTGTGGATTGGTCCACTCAGCTTAGCCTGGCGCTCAATATCGATGATCCCAGCCCGGCCAGGAAAGGCCGCCGCGCTAACTCGACTGGGACGTCCGAAAGCGTAATCTCCGAGTTGGATTACTGATAACGCGTTGACTCGTCCAATTGCCTGGCCGCTGGTGTCAATTAGAAAAATTTCCTGGACAAATAACTCCTGGATTCGTTCTTCCCAGAGATCCTGGCGATAAATGCTTTCATCGATGGCTTTTTGAACTGCGCTGGCGGTTACCAGGTTCACCGGCGCAGCTAGGTCCTCGTTTTTCTTTGACCAGTAAGCTGCTTCACGAATCAGATCTGTTATCTTCCCAAAACGAGTGGAAAGTTTGCTCTGATCTTCTGCTAGCCGAGAGCTGAACTCAATGATTCGCGCAACTGCGCTGGCATCAAAGGGGGGTAGTTCATTGTCAACCACTACAGATTTTACGAATAGACCATATTCGTTCTCTGTTTCGGGCTTGCGATCCATCAGAGAGGTAAACTCTGCCCGGACTTTGAATAATTTAGCGAAATCGTCGTCATACTGACGGAGTAAAAAATAAAGGGTTGGCGTGCCGATCAAGATAATCTTGATATCCAGTGGAATCGGCTCAGGGTCCAGTGTTTCCGTGCTGATCAGTCCCAGCTGGTTGCCAAGCTCGATAATCCGGATGCATCCGTCGCGGAGCACTCGTTTTAATCCCTCCCACGCATATGGACTGATCAGTAAATCGTGCGCCGAGATCAGCAGGTAACCCCCGTTGGCGCGGTGTAGAGATCCAGCGCGGATAAGGCTGAAATCAGTGCGGGTAGCCCCCATGATCACGGTGTGTTCGATCCGGCCGATTAAGTTATGATACCCGGGTTGTCCTTCCAGGATAACCGGGGCGCCTGTTGAACCAGAGTTATCGACGAAAACATTGACAGCATATCGTTCTTGCCAATTAAACTCGCTTGTTGGAGGCGCATCCGGGGGTGAGGAGGACCGTAAACGGGGCGCATTGGCCACCATATCCGCTTGGATGGCATTCAGGTGTGCTTGGGCAGCCTGGTTTGTCTCGAATTGATACTGGATATGCTGGATTAATGGCGATATCAGGTAAAGCGCGGTTTGTCGGGTTAGTTCTTCGATCTGCACGGCGGTTTGCTTGGCAACCTCGCCTAATCGCTTGAGCGTTTTTTCAACATCTTCCCCTAATTTTTGCTGCAATTCTTCAAATTTTTTCCGCTGGTCATCGGTGAGGTTCTCGATGTCATGGATGGAAATCGGTTTTCCTTCAATCGTCGGGCTGAGCACCATTCCGAATGGCGTCCGGACAATTGTAAATTTAAATTTTTCGACATGTTCTTGTAAGCGGAGGAACTCCGTTTCTTGGTTTCTTTTGAGCTCGTTCAGTAAGCTCTCTCGGGCGTGATTAAACTCATCGCTTTCCAGGGCACGAGGTAGTTCGCGCTCGGTAATTTCAATCAATTCCTGGATGGCAGCATGGAATTTCTGCCCCTCTCCAGCCGGAAACCGCAATGCGTGTGGAGAGTGGGGTTGGGAGAAATTATTGACATAACACCAGTCGTCAGGGGTAAATTCCTGGCTGGCTCGGCGTTTTAAGTATTCCAGGCTCAGGGTTGTTCGCCCAGAGCCTGGGAAGCCAAATACGAAGATATTGTAGCCCGGGCCGGAAACTTCACAGCCTAATTCGAGCGCCTTGAAGGCACGCGGCTGCCCAATTACCGCTTGCAAATCGGGCAGTTCATCGGTTGTTTGAAATCCCAGGCTGGTTGGGTCGCAATACCGGCAAAGCGTTTCTACCGGCGCCGGGTAGATCCCCAACGACTTGCCAAGAGATTCTCGGGTTAAGTATTTGGGTTCAGGCATTTCTCTCTCCCTTCTAAATATGAACCGGTAAGAGGAGAAGCCTTCCAATATCAGTGTACTGTAAACTTGAAGGGAAGTCAATTGGCTGATGTTATAATATTTCAACGTTAAGAAAAAACAAAAAAGCAAACTAAGGTGAAATATGTCCTCGAAAAGAACCCTGTCGGCCTTGATCCTGTTTGTAATATTGGCAAGCCTGGCTGCCTGCGGCGGTCAAACATCCAATCCGGAACCTTCCTCTACCCAGGCCAATCCCTCATCTGGCGAAACGCTTGAGCGCCCAGCCCCACCGGCTGAATATGCTGAAAAGAAGTCCCCGTCGCTCAAGGCTGCAGATATCGAGAAAGGTAAGACGACCTATCAAAGCTATTGCACTGCCTGTCATGGCGAGAAAGGTATGGGGGATGGGCCGGCTTCTGCCTCGCTGGATCCCAGCCCTCAGCCTTTAGCCACCACAGAAACAGGGTTAAGCGATGATTACCTTTACTGGCGGATTGCTGAAGGGGGCATAATGGACCCATTCAATTCCGCTATGCCCTCCTGGAAGTCTGTCTTGGATGAAGAAGGCATTTGGCAGGTCATTGGTTACCTACGGGAGCTGGGTGGCTAGTCAAATTTTGCGTGGTGAGGAATACTGCTGTGGGTTGGTTGCGTAGACTCCTGAAATCTCCCTGGCTACCCTGGGCGATCCTTGGAGCGTTGATTCTGCTGGGCACGACTTACCTGGTTTTCAGGCCGGCGTCCTTCCAGGATATGTCGCGTAGCAATCAGTTATTCCTTGGCGGAGCTGTCCTGGCAGAAGTGCTCCTGGTCTTCTTGTTCATCAACCGGGTGATGGATCTTTATGAACAGCGCAGCCAGCTTCAATTGAAGTTAGTAGACCGAGATCGCCAGGTCAGCCAGGCTTACCAGCGCCTGGAAGCCCTCTTTCAGGTCGTTCAAAAGTTTGTCGAAGCAACCGATGAGAACTATGTCATTGAAGTAGTTTTAAGATTATCTGTGGACCTGGCGGCAGCCAAAGGTGCTTCGTTTGTTCCCCTGGACGACCACAGCCAGCCAATGGCAGCCACAACGCATGGGGATTTGCCGCCTTCGGTGGGCGATCCCTGGCTAGAATACCTGGCCTCCCCGGCGGTTCGCGATCGTTGCCAGGCTTGCGAGCATCACGAGCATCTGAACAGCGCCTGTCCCTTATTGAAAGGCCCGATTGGCGAGGCCAGCGGCATCTATTGCCTGCCTATCCGCCGCGCTGAGCGTGAGTTCGGAGTGCTGAACCTCTTTCTTCAGCCGGCTGCTGAGATGGACCGTGATGCGCGCTCTTTTCTTAGCGTTTTAGGCGACGTCACCGCACTGGCTCTGGAAGGTGTCCGTCTCCGCCGGCGCGAGATCGCAACGTTACGCCAGATCCAGAGTATTCGCCAAAAATCCGACCAGCAGGCCTTGCTTACCAATCTTTTAGATAGTGTATTTCAATCGCTGGACTCAGATGCAGCGGTAATGATATTGAAATCTCCGCCGGCCAACCCTGAGTTCCCCAAAATTGTGCTGGGGGATGTCCCGGCTTCTCTCCAACCGTTCATGGATGGTGTCATCCAGGGTATGATCGAATCGGGCAAACCGGTAATTCTAGGCGATGTGGCTGGCGACTCTTCAAATAAAAATAGCTTGCGCTCCTTTATCGGCGTACCGATGCTGCTTGCTGACCGGTCGCCAGGTGGAGCTATTCTGATGGGCAGCCGGCGCGCCCATGGCTATAACCAGCGCCAACTGAACATGTTGCAAACGGTTGCCGGGCAGTTGACTTT
>JAYRWF010000235.1:0-1737 GCA_041918195.1 Anaerolineales bacterium | reverse complement strand
CGGTCAGGCGATCTGGACCATGTGTTCAAGGTAGGGGATTTGGGATCTACAGCCAGGGAGCGCCAGCTTGCCAGGACGACATATCCCAACAACCCAACCAGCAAACCAAAAGGTATCCCGATTCCCAGGTATTCAATACCCCGCCAGGCAGCGAACAAAGCGCCGCCGCCCACTCCACCGGCAAGCAGCAATCCCACCAACAAGCTTCCCCATCTCGGCCAGGCAACCAGGCCAAGCCACTTCAAGCTGTAATAGAACAGACTGCCAAACAGCCAGAGGTAAGCCAGCGCGCCCAGCAGGCCGCCAGTGACCAACGAGTCCCAGGTCTCGTTGTGCGAGCGATCGGGGGCAGCATTGCGCTTTTCCACCTGCCCGAGTTCTGGCTGGTAAAACGGGTTATACGCCACGAACATACTTTCCGGGCCATAACCCACCAGCGGCCGCAGCCAGTTCAGACGGTCTGTGCTTCCGTCGGGGTATTTCAACGGATCATGCGGGGCGACCAGCCGGGCGGCGCCTTCCCAGATATAGCGCCGTACCAGGGCGCTATTGCTCTCCGAATTCAGCAACTGGCCAAAACGTCCAATGGCTGGTGAAGAGCGCAAAGACTCCAGAGGCCCACCTTCGAGGTTAAACACCAGCAAGAACAGCGCAGCCGCCAGCGTCAAGCCAACCACAGCCAGGGTAGCCCAACGTTTTCGCGCCAGCACTGCGAACATCAAAGCCATAAAAAATACGCTAACCAGCCAGCCTAACGCCGGGCCACGGCTGCCGCTGAAATACATCGCCAGGACTTGCAGTATGGCGATAAATGTAAATCCGGCCAGGCGGAGCACCCATACCAGGCCTGGCTGACCGTTTTTATCTACCTCGCGCAGGGCCTGGATGGCCTGGATCATCCGCAGCACCGTCAAGGGAAAGACCATGATCAGGTAAGCGGCGATAAAGATTGAGTTTCCCAGGGTGGAAGTAATCCGGATAGAAACATCTCCGCCCCATTGGATTGGATCGAGGTTGAAGCGTTGCAGCAGGCCATACAAGGTAATCGGCAGGCTGGTTAGGACCAGCGTGGTCAGAAGCCGTTCAACCTGGGCGCGCTGGCGCAGGTTTACCAGCAAGGCAGCAAAGATCGCCAGGTAGGCTGCCATCGAAAACGCGCCTTGCAACCGTTGGTAAGAACCCCACCAGCTGGCGCGCGGCGCGATCGAAAGCAGGGTAGACAACAGCAGGCAGCTTGCCAGGAAGAACACCGGCCAGATCCAGGGTGACCGGAAGAAACCTTTCAGCCCAGAGCGGTCTAGTGGGCGCGGTTGGAGCGCAGCCCTGGCCAGCCAGGCAGCCAGGATGACGAGCGCCAGGCTACGAACCAGGCTGATCCGATCCGGCTCAAAGATCCGGCTGGAAAAAGTGTTAAAAAACAACGGTGCAAGAATGACCGCTGCCAGCCAACCGGCTTCGATAATTCCATCACAGATCCGTGCGAAACGGGCGGTCATCAGCGCACCTCACAACGGCCAAATTACCGGTACCATGAGAATAGCAATTAAATAGATTACGATCGTTAACAGGCTGCCGACTTTCAAGAAGTCACTGAAGCGATAATTCCCCGGCCCGTAGACCATCAGGCAAGCCGGCTCTAGTGGTGTCAGGTAAGAACAACTGGCCGCCACTGCGATCATCATCGCAAAAGTGCGCGGGTTGAGTCCCAATTGATTCGCTGCTTGCATAGCTATCGGT
>JAYRWF010000234.1:0-5576 GCA_041918195.1 Anaerolineales bacterium | reverse complement strand
GAGCCCGAGCGGGTGGCCCAGGCGGTCAAGGCGATGAACTTAAGGCACGCCGTGATCACCAGCGTTAACCGAGATGATCGCAAAGACGGCGGCGCGCCGATTTTTGCGATGGTTATCCGGCGGATTCGCCAACTACTGCCGGGCTGTTCGATCGAGGTGCTGATCCCGGATTTTAAGGGCAGCCTGGAAGCGCTGAAAATCGTGATGGACGCCCGGCCGGAAATTCTGAACCATAATGTCGAGACCGTGCCGCGCCTGTTCAAAGTGGTGCAACCCCAGGACCGCTACGAATGGGCCGCCGCGACCTTAACCAGCGCCAAGCAATTGGATCCCGAAGTGCTGACGAAATCGGGGATCATGGTTGGCCTGGGTGAGACATTGGACGAGGTCAAGGAAGTGATGCTGGACCAACGCCGTTGGGGTGTGGATATCCTGACCGTCGGGCAGTACCTGCAGCCAAGTAAGAAGCACTTGCCAATTGCGCGCTACTATACACCGGAAGAATTTACCGAAATCAAACGCTTTGGGCTTGAGATTGGCTTTAAATGGGTCGAGAGCGGCCCGCTGGTGCGCTCTTCGTATCACGCAGCCGAACAGGTCCGCGCGTTGAGCATTGTGCACCGCAAATTATATGGTGTGAGTGGACTGAACCAAAAATAATATTTTTCGGAATGTAAAAAAATACTCAAGGAGAAACAATGTCGGCAAAACCAATTCTCGAACAAAATCCGCCCCCAGCGCCGAAAGCGGTGGTCAACGATTTCTCGATCACTGTGGCGACGGTGAACGGCTCCGGCAGCCAGACCTCCAACCTGACCATTCTGCGTGCGCTGTTTAAGATGGGAATCCCGGTGGCCGGTAAAAACCTGTTCCCATCCAATATTCAGGGCCTGCCGACCTGGTACACCATCCGGATCAGCAAGGATGGCTTTCTGGCCCGGCGGGAAGAGCATGAAGTGGTTGTGGCGATGAACCCGGCGACTTTTGTGAGAGATATGAATGACGTGCTGCCTGGCGGCGCTTTCTTCTATGCGGACGATATCAAGCTGGCGATCCACCGCCAGGATATCTCGATTTATCCCATGCCGGTGAAAAGGCTGGTGAAGGAATCGGGCGCATCATCCAACCTGCGGGATTACATTGCCAACATGGTATACGTCGGTGTGGTGGCGCAGATGTTGGGGATCGAGATGGATAAGATTTACCAGGCGCTCGATTTCCATTTCAAGGGCAAACAAAAGCCAATTGACCTGAACTATGGGGTGATTAAAGCAGCGTATGATTGGGCGGTGGAGAACCTGGTGAAGCTAGACCCGTATCGGGTGGAACCGCTGGACCTTACCTGCGATTATATTATGGCGGATGGCAACACCGCGGCTGCCTTGGGCTCGATTTACGGTGGGGTGCAATTCGTGAGCTGGTACCCGATCACCCCTGCCTCGAGCCTGGCTGAATCGGTGAACGAGTACCTGCCTAAGCTGCGCAAGGACCCGGTTGAAGAGGGTAAGAATACTTTTGCAGTCGTGCAGGCGGAGGACGAGCTGGCGGCGATCGGCATGGCGATCGGCGCGGGGTGGGCTGGCTTGCGATCCATGACCTCGACCTCGGGACCTGGGCAGAGCCTGATGACCGAGTATGCCGGGCTGGCCTATTTTGCTGAGACGCCGGTCGTGATCTGGAATGTGCAGCGGGTGGGCCCGAGCACTGGTTTGCCGACCCGGACTGCCCAGGGCGACCTGCGCTTTTCGCATTTCATGGGGCATGGCGACCAACAGCACATCGTTCTGCTGCCGGGGTCGGTCAGCGAATGCTTTGAATTTGGCTGGCGTGCCTTTGACCTGGCCGAACGGATACAGACCCCGATCTTTGTGCTCAGTGACCTGGACTTTGGGATGAACCAATGGATGACCAAACCATTTGATTATCCCAATGAACCGATGGATCGCGGCAAGGTGCTGTGGGAAACGGACCTGGAGAAGCTGGGAGATCCGTGGGGGCGCTATAAGGATGTAGACGGGGATGGCATCCCGTACCGGACGGTGCCGGGCAATCGTCATCCCGCGGCCGCCTACTTTACACGCGGCACCGGGCACGATGAATACGCCCGCTATACTGAGGATAGCCAGACCTGGTACAAGCTGCTGGAGCGGTTGAAGAAGAAATTCAATACCGCCCGCCAGTATGTGCCTAAGCCGGTTACCCAGAATATGGCCGGGGCGAAGATCGGCCTGATTTACTTTGGATCGACTGAGCCGGCAGTGGAGGAAGCCCGGGCCCAGATGGCGAAGGAAAGCTTGCCGTCTGACAGCCTGCGGCTACGGGCAATTCCGTTCACGGCCGAAGTTAAGAGCTTTATCCAGGCCCATGAGCGCTGCTACGTAGTTGAGATGAACCGGGATGGCCAGTTGCACCAGCTCCTGACCCTGGAATACCCGGAACTGGCTTTGAAACTTAAATCGATTGCTTATACCGATGGTTTGCCGATGACCGCCAAGCTGGTCCGGGAAGCCGTACACGCCCAGGAGGCAAAATAATCATGGAAGACCAACTGACTACCGGACGCGTCCAGGTAAACCTGGCAGGGCTGAGCAAGGCTGACTATCGCGGCAACCCGAGCACATTGTGCCAGGGCTGTGGCCATAACTCAATTTCAAGCCAGATCATTGCGGCCTGTTATGAGCTGGATATCGTGCCTGAAAATGTGGTGAAGTTCAGCGGTATCGGCTGCTCGAGCAAGAGCCCGACCTATTTCTTGAACCGCTCGTTCGGCTTCAACGGCCTGCATGGGCGCATGCCTTCCCTGGCAACCGGGGCGCTGTTTGGCGATTACACCCTGCACGGGATTGGCGTTTCGGGCGATGGCGACTCGGTCAGCATCGGGATGGGCCAGTTCAAGCATGTCATCCGGCGTAACCTTAACCTGGTGTATATTATCGAGAACAACGGTGTGTACGGGCTGACCAAGGGCCAGTTCTCGGCCACCGCTGATAAAGGCCTGCAACTCAAATCCCAAGGGACAAACCCTTACATGCCGATCGATATCGCCTGGGAAGCGCTGGTGGGCAATGCCACGTTTGTCGGTCGCTCATTTGCCGGCGATCCCAAGCAGGTCAAGGAGCTGATCAAGGCGGCATTCAGCCACAAGGGTATTGCTGTGCTGGATATCATCAGCCCGTGTGTGACGTTCAACAATAAAGATGAGTCGGTGCATTCTTACTCGTGGGGCAAGGAACACGAGGTAGCCTTGCATGAGCTGTCTTATGTCCCGCCGGCCGAAGAAATTATGGTCGATTACGAAGAGGGCGAGGCAAAAGAAGTCACCCTGCATGACGGCTCGCGGATTGTGCTCAAGAAACTGGAGCACGAATACGATCCGACCAACCGGGCCGAGGCGATGCGCATCCTGGAAGAAGCCAACGCCAAGCAATGGCTGCTGACCGGCCTGATCTACATTGATCCCGTCCAGCCGTCTTTGGTCGATATCTACAACCTGACGCACACGCCGCTGAACCGGCTAAGCGAGGACCGGCTGCGCCCAGGTGTGGAAACGATCAAGATGGTGAACGATTTAATGTTCTAAGCGAAATGGTATAATTTCGGCGAACAAAATGGCTTTCAATCCACTCAACTGGCTGCTCGGATTCTTCTCCCTGGATATTGGCATTGACCTGGGAACTGCGAATACCCTGGTCAATGTACGGGGGAAGGGTATTACGATTAACGAGCCTTCCTGGGTAGCCATTGATAAGCGAACCCGCGAACCGCTGGCGATCGGCACCGAAGCCAAGGAAATGGTCGGCCGGACACCAGCCAATGTGATTGCGATCCGGCCGCTGCGCGACGGGGTTATCTCGGAATTCGAGATCACCCAGGCAATGCTGTATTATTTCATCGGTAAGGCGCACGAGCAGAGTATCGTGCCGGTGCCGCGTCCGCGAGTGGTGATTGGCATTCCGTCCGGAGTGACTGAAGTCGAAAAGCGAGCGGTTTATGATGCGGCGATGTCTTCCGGGGCGCGCGAGGTGGGGCTGATTGAAGAGCCGGTCGCGGCAGCCCTGGGAGCCGGCTTGCCGGTGAACGAAATTCGCGGCAGCATGATCGTCGATATTGGTGGTGGGACTTCCGAAGTGGCGATCATGTCGATGCAAGGCATCGTGGTGTCGCGATCGCTGCGCGTGGCAGGCGACGAAATGGACCAGGATATCGTCCAGTACATGCGCAATAAGTACAATTTGCTGATCGGCGAGCGGATGGCCGAGCAGGCCAAGATTCAGATCGGCTCGGCCTACCACTTGCCGGAAGAACAGACGATGCTACTGCGCGGCCGGAACCTGATCACCGGGCTGCCAGAAGCGGTGGAGGTCTCGTCGGTTGAGATCCGCGAGGCCATTGCTGGCTCGGTGCAAACGATTATTGACACCATCCGGGATGCGCTGGATGAGGCCCCGCCGGAGATTATCGCCGACTTGATGGATTCGGGCATCTGCCTGGCGGGCGGCGGGTCGCAGCTCCAGGCGCTGGATAAACGCCTGACCGACGAACTAAAGATCCGGGCCTGGGTGGCCGAAGACCCGATGAGTTGCGTGGCGCGCGGCTGCGGGATGATCCTGGAGAGTTACGACTCCCTGCGTCGTTTATTGGTTGGACTGGAGCGCGGCAGCACGAAGCATAGCTAACCAGTTTGTAAGCAAGTATGAAACTTACCACTTCCCGCACGCTGCAAACCATCGTTTTGGCAGCGGTGGTCATCGGCCTGATCCTGCTGGCGCTGGGGGGCTACCTGACGCCGGTCTCGCGGATCGTCTTAAGCCCCGTGGTCAGCGCGCAGACCTGGTTTTCAACGCGCTTTGCAGCTATTCAAGAATATTTTCAATCCCCCCAGGATATGAACCGGATGCGGCTGGAGAATGCAGCCCTGGAAGCGGAGGTAGCACGCCTGCAGGCGGAGATTATCTCGCTCAAGCAGCAGATTGGCGAGACGCAGGTGCTTTCGGCGCTGGTCGATTTCGCGCGCGTCAACCCGGAATACCGCTATGTTGCTGCGTCAGTGATCGGGCGCGACCCGAGTCCGTTTCTCCAGTATGTGATTATCAACCGCGGTTCAGATGATGGTCTGCGGCGCGGCATGCCAGTGGTCACCCAGCAGGGATTGGTTGGGCGAGTGGCGGCGGTGACCGCTGGGGCAGCGCGCCTTCAACTGATTACTGACCCCAGCTCGAAGATCAACGTCCGCCTGGAGCCCTCGCGCGCTGCTGCGGTGCTGCAGGGTGAGATCACCGGCGATGTCAGCCTGGATATGATCCCGCAGCTTACCGCAGTGCAGACTGGCGACCTGGTGCTGACTTCCGGCCTGGGCGGTAATTACCCGCCCAATATCCTGGTTGGCCAGGTGACCGGAGTGCGCAGCCTGGATACCGACCTGTTCCAGCGCGCTTCGGTCCAACCGGTGGTCGATTTCAACCAGTTGGAGATCGTCCTGGTGATTACCAATTTCCGCTCGGTCGATATTGCACCGCTGGTTCCTACCGCCAGCGCGCCCTGAGCATGGCAACCCTGCTGGCGATTCCAATCCTGGG